>NZ_VRVA01000001.1:0-269598 GCF_008039945.1 Methylobacterium sp. WL64 | reverse complement strand
GGGCGGGCCGGGCGCGCGCCTTGGGCGTCGGCGGTCACCAAATCTCGAGCGCTTTCCCTGATCCTGGAATCCCATAATCCGGTGATTGCGGCGGTCCAACGGCGAAAGCCGTGTGGTGGCGCATTCCGGTGACAGTCTCGGGCCGCCCGGCCGTGCAGGATGGCGCGATGCCCGAGGACTTTCTTCTCGGGTGCGTACCCGGAACCCGTCCGCGATGAGGCCGCTGGTCCTCGCCTTGCTGTGCGTTCACCTTGTCGCGATGGCGGCCGGGGTGAGCGCGTTCGCCCAATCGTCGCGGTCGTCGCGCCCCGCCGGGCCGGCGCGGATGAGCTGCGCCGAGGCGATGGCTCTCGTGAAGAGCGAGGGCGACGTGGTGATCGCCGGCGGTACCGTGCCGGAGCGTTTCGTCAGCGGCCCGGGCCAGTGCAGCGGCGGCGAGATCGCCGAACTGCGCTTCGTCCCCACCCGCGACAATCCGCAATGCCCGATCGGCTATCGCTGCCGCGAACCGGGCTTCGAGGAGTGGAACTGGTAGCGCGTGACCCGCCGTAGCGTGGCCTCGGCCGGATCGTGACGAAACTTTCACGTGACAGCGGCCGCGAAGTGCCACGTTCTCGCCATGACCCAGGGCCAAGGCCGCCGGGTTGCGTTCCCGAATGAACGCTCACGTTAGGCGGGAGACACGCGTGGCTTCACTCAGGACCGGGCTCGGGATCCAGGCCGTGCTCACGGCCGTGGCCGCGCTGATCCTGCTGGCGCTTCCGGGGATCCCCAGCCCACCGCTTTACGTCTCGCTCGCCGGCTTCGCGATGGCCGGTATCCTGATCGCCGCCAACGGCATCTCGGCCTACCTGAAGGTCTTCGTCTCGGTCTACGGGTTCGGCTACCTGCTGCTCGCCGGCCTGAAGACGAGCGCCGCCATGGGCCTGCTGCCCCCGGTGGTGGCCGCGCTGCTGCCGCCGGACTTCGCCGCCACCGGCGCGGTCGTGTTCGGCGCCATCGTGCTCGGCGTCTCGCATCTCGGTCCGATCCGCGCGATCACCGACATCGCCGACCCGTATTTCGCCAACCGCGACAAGCCGACCAAGGAGATCGGCCTGTTCCGCTGGTTCGGCAGCACCGAGGGCCGGATCGGCCGCAACCTGGTCGCGCTGTCGATCTTCGTGAACTTCGCCGACGTGGCGCTGACCCTGCGGTTCAACTTCTTCTACCGCGACATCTACAACGCGCTGCAGGAATACGACGCGACGGCGTTCTGGTACCAGTTGCTCTGGATCTTCGTCCCCCTGGCGACGCTCAACATCGCCATCGGCATGTTCGACCTATTCGTCGATTCCTCGCTGCACATCCGCTGGCGGACGTGGCTGACCCACAGCCTGTACGAGCGCTGGCTGGGCAACGGTACCCATTACCGCATCCCGTTCACCGACGAGGAAGCCGACAACCCGGATCAGCGGATCCAGGCCGACGTGAACCTGTTCATCCAGCAGACCGCGAGCCTGTCGATTCGGCTGCTGAGCCAGGCGGCGCAGCTCGTCTCGTTCATCGTGATCTTGTGGACCCTGTCGCGCGACTTCGTCGTGCCGTTCACCGATACGGTGATTCCAGGCTTCCTAGTCTGGCTGGTGATCGCCTACGCGGTGGTCGGCACCTGGCTCACCCACCTGATCGGCCGGCCCCTGATCGGGCTCAACTTCCGGCAGGAGCAGGTCGAGGCCGATTTCCGCTTCTCGCTGGCCCGCAACCGGATCTACTCGGAGCAGATTGCGCTGCTGCGCGGCGAGCGTGCGGAGGCGACGCGGCTCGGCTCGCTGTTCCATATGATCATCGACAACTACGTCGGCATCATCTTCCGGCGCATCAAGCTGATCGCCTTCACGTTCAGCTACCGGCAGGCCAGTGTGATCTTCCCGATGGTGCTGGCCGCGCCGTCGTTCTTCGCCAAGAAGATCACGCTCGGCGCTCTGCAGCAGACTTCGCAGGCGTTCTCGCAGGTTCAGAGCTCGCTGTCCTTCTTCGTGGACTCGTACACGACCCTCGCCTCGTACAAGGCCAACACCATCCGTCTCGGCTCCTTCCGCCGGGCGATGAGCAAGGCCGAGGCGCTGGAGACGGCGGGCTATGGTTTGATTCAGGGCAATGAGACCGCCAACGGCGTCACCGCCCGCGGGCTGGTACTCGCCCTGCCGGACGGCCGCGAGATCGTCTCGGCCCCGGAGCTGACCCTGCCGCAGGGCGGCGCCACCCTGGTCACCGGCCCCTCCGGCTCAGGCAAGTCGACGCTGTTCCGGGCGATCGCGGGCATCTGGCCGTTCGGCAAGGGCCGGGTGGACGTGCCGGCCGGGCAATCGACGCTGCTGTTGCCGCAACGGCCCTACATCCCGCAGGGGACGCTGCGCGGCGCCGTGGTCTACCCGAACACCGTCGATCAGTTCTCGGACGATGCGATCCGCGATGCCCTGACTGCGGCCCAGCTGCCGCACCTGATCGACCGCCTCGACGAGACCGACACCTGGGAGCGGCGACTGTCCGGCGGCGAGCAGCAGCGCCTCGCCATCGCCCGGGCGATCCTGGCCAAGCCCGCCTGGCTGTTCCTCGACGAGTCGACCGCGTCGCTCGACGAGCCGTCCGAGGCCAAAATCTACCGGATGCTGCGCGAGCGGCTGCCCGATACCACCATCGTATCGATCGGCCACCGCTCGACCCTCGACGCGTTCCACGACAAGCGTATCGTGCTGGAGCCGCAGGGCAACCTGTTCACGCCCCGGGAACGCCGGGAGCCGCAGCCGGCAGAATAAGTGCCATTTATCCCGGAAGCCCGGGGAAAATGCCCCGCAGAAGTTGCGCCTTGGAGATATTAAGGAACCTGTGACTGCGGGGTTCGTTTGTCATGCGATAAATAAATCGGAGGAACGCATGACCATGATCAAGACCCTCGCGGGCGCCGGCGCTCTCATCTTGATGTCGACTGCTGCTTTCGCGGCGCCTTGCGCGACCGGGACCACCGTGACGCGCGACAAGGAAGCCAGCAAGGCCTCGACCGTGGATCCGAGCGTGAAGACCCCGACCACCCCCGGCGCCAAGGCCGAGTCGCCCGGCACCGTCGGCGCCATGACCAATGCCGGCACCGCGACCTCGCCGTCGGACGTGCAGGCTCAGTCGCAGGGCAAGCCGACCGCTGCGCAGGCCGGCAAGGGCGGCGACGACTGCTGATCTGCTGTTGATCTGACGTGACGACGAACGCCCGCCCGGCCCTGCCGCGGCGGGCGTTCTCTTGAACGAAGACGCTTACGCAGTCCGGCGTAGCTTGGAGGCTGTCCGGGCCGCGCGGGTGGCGGCGTCGCGATCCAGGGCTCCGGGTTTCACGACCCAGCTGCCGCCGACGCACAACACCGACGGAACGGCCAGCCAATCCGGAGCGGTCGCCTCGGTGATGCCGCCGGTCGGGCAGAACTTCACCCGGCCGAACACGGAAGTCAGCGCCTTCAACGCCTTGATCCCGCCCGCCGCCTCGGCCGGGAAGAACTTGAACCGGTCGAGACCGTGGTCCAGGCCGCGCATGATGTCGGCGGCGGTGGCGATGCCCGGCAGGTAGGGCACGCCGTTGGCCTTTGCGGCATCGGTCAGCGGGTCCGTAAGCCCCGGCGAGACGATGAACTCCGCCCCGGCCGCCAGGGCGCTGTCGAGATCGCCGGGGTTCAGGACCGTGCCGGCCCCGACCACCGCCCCCTCGACCTGGGCCATCTCGCGGATCACCTCCAGCGCCGCGGGCGTCCGTAGGGTGACCTCGAGGGCCGTCAGCCCGCCCGCCACCAGCGCCTCGGCGATCGGCCGGGCCTGTGCGACATCCTCGATGACGAGGACCGGGATGACGGGCACGGAGCGCATCAGAGCGTCGATGCTGGTCAGATCGTTCATGATCGGCTTCTCCGGTTCGACGTTCAGAGGCCGGCCGCGGCGAGCATGGCGGAGGCGCCCCGCTCGGCGGTGTCGGCCCCTTGGCGCATGAAAGCGAACAGCTCCCGGCCGGTTCCGGCCTCGGGAACCGGCTGAACGGCCTCCTCGCGGGCGGCCAACTCGGCGTCGTCGACGAGGACCTCCAGGAGGCCCTCGGCGGCGCTGAGGCGGACGATGTCGCCGTCGCGGATCCGCCCGATGGCCCCACCGCCGAGCGCTTCCGGGCTCAAATGGATGGCCGCCGGCACCTTGCCGGAGGCGCCGGACATGCGCCCGTCCGTCACCAGGGCGACCTTATGGCCGCGATCCTGGAGCACGCCGAGCGGTGGCGTCAGCTTGTGCAGCTCGGGCATGCCGTTCGCGCGGGGGCCCTGGAATCGGACCACAACGACCACGTCGCGCTCCAATTCGCCGGCCTTGAACGCCTTAAGCACGTCGTCCTGGTCCGAGAACACCCGGGCCGGGGCCTCGATAGTCCGGCGGCTCTCTTCAACGGCGCTGGTCTTGAACGTCGCCCGGCCGAGGTTGCCGGTCACCAGCCGCATGCCGCCATCCGCCTGGAACGGGTTGCCCGGCCGGCGGATCATGGTGTCGTCCAGGCTCTCCGGCACGGCATCCTGGAAGGCGAGTTCGTCGCCGTCGAGCTTCGGGTCGCGGGCGTGGTCGCGCAGGGACTGGCCGGCCACCGTCAGGATGTCGTCGTGCAGCAGCCCGGCATCGAGCAGGGCCGCCATGACGAAGCTCATGCCGCCGGCGGCGTGGAAGTGGTTCACGTCGCCCGCGCCGTTCGGGTAGACCCGGGCGATCAGCGGCACGGCGTTGGACAGCTGGTCGATATCCTCCCAGTCGATCACGATGCCGGCGGCGCGCGCGATGGCCGGCAGGTGGATCGCGTGGTTGGTCGAGCCGCCGGTGGCGAGCAGGCCGACCGCGGCGTTCACGATCGCCTTCTCGTCCACGCACAGGCCGAGCGGCCTATAATCGTTGCCGTCCGCGCCGATCTCGGTGAGCCGATGGATCGCCGCCCGGGTCACGGCCTGGCGCAGCTTCGTGCCCGGATTGATGAACGAGGCGCCCGGCATGTGCAGGCCCATCATGTCCATCATCATCTGGTTCGAGTTGGCGGTGCCGTAGAACGTGCAGGTGCCGGCGCCGTGATAGGAGGCGGATTCGGATTCGAGCAGCTCCGCCCGGCCGACCTTGCCCTCGGCGTAGAGCTGGCGGATCCGCTGCTTCTCCTTGTTGGCGAGCCCAGAGGGCATCGGCCCCGCCGGGATCAGGATCGTCGGCAGGTGGCCGAAACGCAGCGCCCCGATCAGCAGGCCGGGCACGATCTTGTCGCAGATGCCCAGCAGCGCGGCGCCGTCGAACATGCCGTGGCTCAGCCCCACCGCGGTGGAGAGCGCGATCGTGTCGCGCGAGAACAGCGACAGCTCCATCCCTCGCTGCCCCTGGGTGACCCCGTCGCACATCGCCGGTGTGCCGCCGGCGACCTGCGCGGTGGCGCCGCGCTCCCGGGCGAACACCTTGATCTGATCGGGATAGCGCCCGTAGGGCTGATGCGCCGACAGCATGTCGTTGTAGGCGGTGACGATGCCGATGTTCATCACCGTCCGGCCGTCGCGAAGCGCCGGCTTGTCCTCGCCGGAGGCGGCGAAGCCGTGGGCGAGGTTGCCGCAGGCGAGCGTCGGCCGGTGCACGCCCGAATCGCGCTCCCGGGCGATCAGATCGAGATAGGTCCGCCGGGACTCGCGGGAGCGCGCCACGACGCGCTCGGTGACCGCCGCGACCTCGGGATGAAGCTCGGTCATGCTCGTTCCTCCGTCAGGGTGCCGGCGGATCGCAGGGCCGGCACTGATCCCGGCCGCGACCGCGTCGCACCGGGCTATCTAGGCGGTGCCCGGGACGATGTAACCCGGTTGCGGCGCAGGGCGGCCGAGCGCGGCTGCCGACGATGGCCGTCCCAATCACACCCTCATCCAGAGGCGCGAGCGCAGCGAGCCTCGAAGGATGTCTCCAGGGAGCGCGTCTGACTGGAGGGCTTCTTCGAGGGCGACGCTATGCGCCGCGACCTCCCGTTGAGGTCGCGGGTGGGAAGCTTGGGAATGACGGGTGTTCAATACTCCCAGAAGATGCGCTGCAGCTCCTTGGTGTCCTGCGTCTTGGTCAGTGCCACGGCGGCCAGGATCTTGGCCTTGGCCGGGTTGAGGTCGTGGGCGACCACCCAGTCGTATGTGTCGTCGGGCTGCTCGGCGTTGCGCAGGACCAGGCCGTCCGGCACCCGCGAGGAACGGATCACGATCGTACCCTTGGAGCGGATGTCCTTCAGCTTGTCCACGAGGTAGCCCGCCACCGAGCCGTTGCCGGTCCCGGCGTTGACGATCGCCTTAGCGCCGGCCTGAACCTCCGCGTCGTAGACGCCCGGGATCATGTTGCCTGAGCCGTACACGATACCCACCAGCGGCAGGCTGTCGATCTGGTCGATGTCGAATTCCGAACTCTTGTTGTGGCGCTTCGACAGGGAGCGGAAGAAGTAGGTCTTGCCCTCGATGACCATTCCGAGCGGCCCCCACTGGCTGTAGAAGGCGCTGGGGACGACGTTGGTCCGCTTATTCACGTCGCGGCCGGACTGGATCGTGTCGTTCATCGTGACGGTGACGCCCTGGCCGATCGCCTCCTTGCTGGCCGCGACCGTGACCGCATCGAGGAGGTTGAGGGCGCCGTCGGCCGAGATCGCCGTGCCCGGCCGCATGGAGCCGACGACGACGATCGGCTTGTCGCTCTTCACCACGAGGTCGAGGAAGAACGACGTCTCCTCGAGGGTGTCGGTGCCGTGGGTCACGACCACGCCATCGACGTCGTCCTGCTTCAGCAGGGCGGAGACCCGCTTGGCGAGCTGGACGAGCTGCGCGTCGGTGAAGCTTTCCGACGCAATCTGGAAGACCTGCTCGCCGCGCACGTTGGCGATGGTGTTCACCTGCGGCACCGCGGCAATCAGCTTGTCCACCGGCACCTTGGCGGCCGTGTACGTTGCGCTGTTGGCCGCGTCCGCCCCGGCGCCCGCGATCGTGCCACCGGTGGCCAGGATGACCACGTTCGGCTTCTTGACGGCCGCAGCGGTGCTGGAGTCGGTCATCTCGCGGGCGCCGGACGGGGTGGCCCCGATCGTGCCGGCCAACAACAGAGCCAGGGTCGCTCCGCGCAGGGAACAGGCCGCGCCGCTTCGGCAGGAGATCATCGGGGATCCTTGACGTCTGAAGAAGAATCGCGAGTCGGGCTCGCGTCCGGGATCGTAGACCCCGCTCGCCGGGAGGCAAGTTTCATGCAGCGACGACGCCGGCCGATGGATCCATTTCGTAAGCTTGGGCGTTCCATTGCGACGCTGTTCGTTCGGAGGTGGACCCCAATGCTGCATCTCGCCGGACTGCTCGACGAACTCGAGCGGAGCGAGCCCGCGCGGGCCGCGATGGCGATCCTCGAATCGGCGCTGGCCCGGCGGTCGGTCGAGGAGCAGACAGCGTTCTGGCGGGCCGTCGATCTCTATTACGTCTCGCGCAAAGCACCGCCGGAGCCCGTGGGTGCCGCCTTGGGGGTCGACCTAGGGGCCGAGCCGCAGATGGCTGTCGCCCTCTGAATTGACGCCGCGCGCTGCCCGGTTGGGCTCGATCGCTTCAAGGCGTCGCCAAGCGGTTCACGTCGCCAGCGCGCGGAACTGCCGACCTTCGGTCGAGCAGGCGGTTGAGATAGCGCCGCGCCGGCTGCTCGATCAGGAACAGACTCACGAGCCCCATGGCGATCGCGGGCAGGACCAGGGCCTTGCTGGCCGTCCCGCCGAGCCGATCGTGGAGCACGTAGAAGGGCTGCTGCCACAGGTAGATCGCGTACGACCACGCGCCGAACAGCAGCAGCGGTTTCGCGCTCAGGCCCCGGCGCAGGAGGGCCGGTGCGCTCGGCAACGAGGCCACCGCCAAGGCCAGGAGCGCGGAGCCCAGACTGTACTTGATCGGATCGGGGACGGCCGCGACGTTCAGGGCGAGGCCGGCCAGCGCCAGGAATGCCGGCCGCCACGACGTCCGCGGCGCGCTCCGGCCGACCGTCAGGTAGGCGGCAGCCCCGAACAGTATCGACGCCACCCGAACATCGCTGCGCCAGTAGACCGCCGTGTAATCGCCGCCCAGCGCAGTCGAGACCGCGCCGTTGAGGCTGGCGAGGGCTGCCAGGGCGGCGAGAACCGGGGCCACGGGAAACGCGTGCCGGCGGCTGAGGAGCGCGATCATCCCGAGCAGGATGTAGCCGTGCTCCTCGATGCAGAGCGACCAGATGTGGTCGACATTCGGCACCTCCGGAAACCACAAGTGGTAATAGTTGTAGGTCAGCGTCAGGGCTGCGACGCAGCCGTAGAACTGCTGGTCGTGGCCCGTGGCGAGGACGAGCCCGGTCATCGCCAGCACGAAGCAGATCAGCGCCGGATAGATCCGGGCGGCCCGGCGGAGGAAGAACGTCTTCAACGGCGTGCCGCGTTCGAACAGGATCTCGGCCATCAGGCGGCCGCTGAGCACGAAGAAGAACTCCACCCCGAAACGGCCGAGATTGATGCCGCGGGTCGTGCCGAAGTGGCCGACGAGCACGAGCAGGATCGCGCAGCCGCGCCACCCGTCGAGGAAAGGCCAATGACGCGGGGGCATGGTGCGCCTCTCGAACCTCAGGTTCGACAGTCTGGCGGCGCGCTGCCTTGGCTTTGCGAGATGACCTTAGGGGGTAGGTTCTTGAGGCGCGTGCCACCGGCGGTTCGAAAGGCGTAGGGTCATTGCGAGGCCCGATCCTGGACCGGTGCCGGTCCCGACCCACGCGGATGGGGCCGGGCTTCCGCTGGGCGACCTCGCAAGACGTTGAACGGTCATCGGTTCCGCGTTCGGCGTCGCGGCCCGGGAGGCCGTAGCGGCGGCCCGGGCCCCTGCGGAAGTCGAGCTTTCCGGCGCTCGGGTCAATCCGCGGCCGTTGCTCCGCGCGCGATCAAAACACCGAGATCAGCACGATGCCGGCTGCCATCAGCAAGCCGCCGATCAGCCGACCGATCCCGGCGCGGACGCGCTTCATGCCGAGCCAACCGAAATGGTCGATGGCGATGGAGGTGAACAGGTTGGCGGTGATCAGCAGACCGTTGAAGGCGCCGGCTCCGACCTTGTCGACGAACAGCAGGCCGGCGAACACCGCCACCGCCCCGGCGATGCCGCCCAGCGCGCCCCACCACGGCACCCGGGCTACGTCCGCCCGGGTCGGCAGCGGGGTCGGGCGGAGCAGGAACACGAACAGGAAGACCAACGCGACCGGGATGAATGACACGGTGGCGGCGAGCCAGGGATTCACCAGGGCGCCGCGCAGCTGCGCGTTGAGCACCACGCCGACGGCCTGGAGCGAGCCCGCGACCAGGATGAACGGGTAGAGCAACCGTGCCATCAGGCCGCCCTTGCCCGACTCGGCCTGCTCGTCGTCCGATTTCGGGCCGGTGGCGCGGGCGATGAACACGATGCCGACCACCATCAGCAGCCCGCCGAGCCACGGCATCGCCTTGAAGCCCCCGGCCTTCAGGCCGAACAGGCCGAGGCTGTCGAGCGCCAGGGAGGTCAGGATGTTGGCCGTGATGGTCAGGCCGTTGAACGGGCCGGCCCCGACCTTGTCGACGAAGGCGAGCCCGCCGAACACCGCCACCGCGCCGGCCACCCCGCCGAGCGGCGCGTACCAGGGCATCGTGCCGAGGGTCTCCAGCGTCGGCAGCGGCGTCGGCATGGTGAAGAACAGGATCGTGAACACGATCACGATCGGCATGAACGAGTAGGTCGCCGCGAGCCACGGGTTAACGAGCGCGTCGCGCAGGCGCGCGTTCATGGAATTGCCGAGCGCCTGCAAGGCGCCGGCGACCAGGATGAAGGGATAGAGCAGGGCGGCGTTCAAGATCGGGGTCTCCGGTCGTGGGAGGGCGAGGCGGTTTGGTGCGGCGTCGTCCTGGGAACCGGAGACCGGGCTCTCAGACGAGCAGCAGCGCGGCGAGGGCCAGCACGAGGGCGGGCGGCATCACCAGCAGGCCGAGCTTCAGGAACTGCCAAGCCGACACGTCCTCGCCCTCGCGGCGGATCGCGGTGAGCCAGAGGATCGTGGCGAGCGAGCCGGTGACCGACAGGTTCGGCCCGAGATCGACGCCGATCAGGATCGCGCCCGCGACCTTGTGGGAAACCTCGGCGGCCTGGACCGCAGCCCCAGCGAGCAGGCCGGCCGGCAAATTGTTCACGAGGTTGGTGCCGAAGGCGACGAGGGCGCCGCCCGCCCAGGCGGTGGCGGTGGGATCGCCCTGGGCGTAGCTCTTCAGGGTGTCGGCCAGCAGGGTCAGCACACCGGTCTTCTCCAGCGCCTCCACCAGCACGAACAGGCCCGCCACCAACGGCAGGACCGCCCAGGACACGTCCTTCACCACCTCGACCAGGCCGCCGCGGTTGAGCGCCACCACCAGCAGGGTCGTGGCGAGGCCGGCCACGAAGGTTGGCAGGCCGAGTTCGATGCCGGCGGCCGAGGCGCCGATCAGCGCGCCCGCGGTGGCGATAATGCCCAGGCCCGCGACCTTGCCGCCGAGGCCGAGCTGTACGGCCTCGACATCGGTCTTGATGGTCTGGCCCTTGAGCCGGCTGTTCTGGGTCAGCCGCAGCACCGCGTAGGTGGCGACGATCGCCAGCGCCGAGGGCAGTGCGAACGTGGCGAGCCACTGGCCGAGAGGCGGCATGTCGGTGGCGAACACCACCAGGTTGGCCGGGTTCGAGATCGGCAGCACAAAGCTCGCCGCGTTGGCGATGAAGGCGCAGATGAACAGGTAGGGCAGGGGCTCCGCGTCGGCGGCCTTGGCGGCGGCGTAGACCGCGGGCGTCAGCACCACCGCGCAGGCATCGTTGGACAGGAACACCGTCACCACGGTGCCGACAAGGTAGATCAACAGGAACAGCCGGGTCGGCGAGCCCTTGGCTGCCCGCACGGCGAGGCCGGCGAGCCAATCGAACAGCCCCTCCTTCCGGGCGATCTCGGCCAGCAGCATCATGCCGACCAGGAACAGGTAGACGTCGGTGCCCTTCAAGACGCCGTCGAGGGCGACATGCCAGGGCAGGAGGCCGAGCACGACCAGAAGGGCGGCGCCGAGCACCGCCCAGATCGCCTCCGGCCACGAGAACGGGCGCACGATCACGCCCAGGGTGGCGAGCGCGGCGATGCCCCAGGTCGCCAAATTCGGTGTCAGGCTCAATCCAGCGAACACGTCTAACGATCTCCCCCCGGAGGCGTGGCGAGGCTCACCACTTGGTCACGATCACCACTTGCGGCCGTAGCGGTTGGGTCCGAGCTGGTCGCCGCGGATACCCTTCCCGACCCAGCTCTGGATCCGGCCCGCGTCGCTACCCGGATTTTCCGGCATCGGCGGCGCGGCCGCATGGTCCGAAAAAGCGATTACCGGCTCGATCACGTCGGTGTCGACGTAGTCCGGGCCGTGCCCGGGCCAGCATTCATGCACCGCCTCGACCTGGATGCTGCGTCCGCCTCCGTCCCAGGACAGCGCCGCCGCATAGCAGCGCGCCCCCTCCGCCCGGTGCATCAGGATCCACGGGCCTGTATCGACCCGGCAATGGACGTAGCGCGGCGGTGCGTCCGAGAGCACGACGGCCCGGACGGCGATCCGCCCGTCGGCGTCGAGCGCCATGCCGCACGTCACATCCGTCGTCGGCAGCGTGGCGACGCGGCGGTCGGCCGGGCTTGTGATCAGCACGAACGGCGCGGTCCGGTCGAGGGCGCGGAACCGCCAGCTCGTCACCGGCCCATCGATCGCCGCGACCGCGTAACCGACCGAGCCGTCCTCGTTCTGCCCGACCGAGCGGGCGGCGGCGTAGAGGGTCCGGCCATCGGGTGCGAGCTCATTGTAGTGGGTGTGGCCCATCTCCACGAGGCGGACCCGGGTCGCCCAGACCAGACCTCCGATATCGAGACGGTCATCGGGCTCGCGCAGGTCGTCCGGATAGGCGTGCATGAACACGGCACACGGTATTTTCTTGTCGGCCGCGTCGGTGAGCTGATCGCTCAGCCACTGGGTCTGGCAACCGCCGAGCCGAAAATCGAGGCCGATGCCTTTCCGGCTGAAACCGGGGCTGATCATGTCGACGAACAGGCAGCGCACGCCCTGGATATCGGCGCTGGCGCAGTAATGCGGGATCGGCAGGACCGGCCAGGTCTCGGGACAGCCGGACGGCGGCTGTTCCAGCTCCCAGGTGATCGGTTCCGGCAACCGGGCCCCCAGGCTCGCCGCGAAGGCGTGGAACGCGTCCATCCGCCCGTGCTGGCGGTCGTGGTCGCCCGGGATCAATCGCAGCGGCAGGTGCGGATGCCGGTCGAGCGCGTCCTTCAGGATGCGGTATTCCGCGGCATAGCCGTTCTCGGCCAAATCGCCCGGCAGGTAGACGAAGTCGAACAGGTCCTGGGGGGCGATCGTCGCGATCTGATCGAGGATCGCGGCGAGGTCGCGGGCATTCTGCGCGTCGGGATCCTGCAGGTGCAGGTCGCCGACATGCAGGAAGACGAGCGGCTCGCGCGCAGGCGAGGACTGGTGGTCGGGGGCGGACATCGGAGGTTCCCGTCGGCGGTTCAGACGGCCGCCGGTACGGCCGGCGGAAGGCCGGAGCCGCTATCCGGTGTGCCGCTCGCGGCTTCCCCGCCCCGTGTCTCGGGCATCAGCGTCAGGTAGAGGACGAAGCCGAGCCCGGCGATCGCGGCCAGCGCCAGGAAGGCGGTGGAATAGCCGGCCGACACGATGATCAGTCCGGCCAGCGTCGCGCTCACCGAGGCGCCGACCCCCTGGGCCGTGGCCACCGCCCCCTGGGCTGCGTTGAACCGCCCGGCGCCCCGGGTCAGGTCGGCGACGACGATCGGGAACAGGGCGCCGTAGATGCCGGCCCCGACCCCGTCGAGGAGCTGGACGCCGACCAGCCAGAACGGGTTGTCCGAGAGCGTGTAGAGCACGCCGCGCAAAGCCAGCACGCCGAAGGCCGCCAGGAAGATCGGTTTGCGGCCGATGATGTCGGCCCGGGCGCCGACGAACACCGCCACCGGCACCATCACGCATTGTGCGGCGACGATGCACACGGCGATCAGCGACGTCGCGTGGTCCTTGCCGGAGAGATGGGTCAGCAGCTGCCCGACCGAGGTCAGCATCGCGGCGTTGGACAGGTGGAAGATCGCGCAGAGGACGGCGAACAGCATCAGCGGCTTGTTCTGCAGCAGCGTCTTGAGGCCGGAGGGCTGTTCGTCCGCCTTGGCCTCCGCCTCGGTCATGCCGCGGGCGAGGTCGTCGTCGATGGCATCGGCCGGGACCAGCAGCATGGCACCGATCGAGAGCGCGGCCAGCACGCCCATCAGCCAGAACACCACGATCGGACCGAAGAAGTAGGCCAAGCCGCCGGCGATGGCCGCGGAGGCGGCGTTGCCGGCATGGTTGAAGCCTTCGTTGCGGCCGATCCGCTTGGCGAACATCTTCGGGCCGACGACGCCGAGCGTGATCGCGGCCAGCGCCGGCGGGAAGATGGTGCCGGCCACGTGAGCGATCGATTGCGTGGCGGTCACGAGGTAGAAGTTCGAGATGAACGGCAGGATCAGGCAGCTCGCCGTGACCGCGATGGCACCCCCGATCACGATCGCCCGCTTGTGATTGGTGGCATCGATCAGCGCGCCGGCCGGCGTCTGCGCCACGAGACCCAGGATGCCCGCGATGGTCATCACAAGGCCGGTGGTGGCCTCGTTCCAACCCTGGTCCGGCCCCCGGACCGCGATCAGGTAGATCGCCAAATAGGGCCCGAGCCCGTCGCGCACGTCGGCGAGGAAGAAGTTGAGGGCGTCGAGGCCGCGCAACGCCTTGGTGGAGGGAGTCCGGACGGTCGCGCCGCGCGCCGCCGCTCCGGTATCGGTCCTGTCCATCCTGATCCTGGCCCCCGCCCGAATACCGCCGCGGCCGGACCCTGTCTGGGACGGCACGTGACGAGCTTGACGCCCGCTTAATCCATCTGTTCCCTGTAATTGTTCGAGAAGACTCGTTCGGGGACGATTCTCAGGCCTGTGAGTGGTTTACCCACCCTTGGCCTCGCCGGATGCGTCGGGATTCGCGACATCAACCGTCGCTTCTGCCGACAGGTCTGTTCCCGGAGCGGCGAGCCCGTAGCGCTCGATCTTGGCGTAGAGGAGCTGGCGCTGGATTCCGAGGCGGCGAGCGGCCCGGGCCCGGTTTCCGTCCGCTTCGCGAAGCGCCACGGCGATCATGGTCCGCTCCAGGCGGGCGACGGCGCCGGGCAGGTCGCCCGCGAGCCAGTCCGCCGGCCATCCCTCCGGGGCGCCCCCATCCCCGGAAAGCGGTGCGGCACGCGCCGTCGGGAGATCGATCGCGTCGGCCGCGATCACCCCGCAGCGCACCAGCACCGCGGCACGCTCGACGGTATTGCGCAATTCGCGGACATTGCCCGGCCAGCCATAGGCCAGCAGCCGGGACGCGGCGCCCGCGCTCAGCCGCTTGCCCGAGGGACCGAGAAAATGCTCGGCCAGCGGCACGATGTCGGCCAGGCGCTCGCGCAGGGGCGGCAGCAGGATCGGCACGACGTTGAGGCGGTAGTAGAGGTCGGCCCGGAACCGGCCCTGGTCCACCAGCACCGGCAGGTCGCGGTGGGTCGCGGCGATCAGGCGGACATCGACGCGCCCCGACCGGCCGCCGAGCGGCGTGACCATGCGGTCCTGGATCACCCGCAGGATCTTGGCCTGCATCGGCGGGGGCATGTCGCCGATCTCGTCGAGAAACAGCGTGCCGCCTTCAGCCTGATGGAAGGCGCCGGCCCGGTCGACGACCGCGCCCGTGAAGGCGCCGCGGACATGGCCGAACAGCTCGCTCTCCAGCAGGTCGGGTGGGATCGCGGCACAGTTGACCGGCACGAACGGCCGTCCCCGGCGGGCGGAATAGGCGTGGAGCGCGCGTGCCACCTCCTCCTTGCCGGTCCCGGTCTCGCCCTGGATCAGCACCGTGGAGTCGGTGTCGGCGACGAGACCGATCGTCTTCTGGACGCGGCGCATGCCGACACTCGAGCCGATCAGGCCACCCTCGAGATTGCCGTCGTCCGGATCCGGCCTGACGCTCGAGAGCATCGCATCGAGGGCGGCGGCGAGCTCGGAGCGCCCGACCGGCTTGGTGAGGTGGTCGTGGGCGCCGAGGCGCATCGCCTCGATCGTATTGGCCGGGCTCGCGAAGGCGGTGAGCACCGTCACGGGCGGCCTGGCCTTCAGGGCGCAGATCCGCGCCAGGGTCTCCATGCCGTCGAGGTCGCCCGGCATCCGCAGGTCGAGCAGCACAGCCGAAACCGGCTCCGTCTTCATAAGCGCCAGGGCCTCCGCCCCGGAGGCGGCCGGCAGGGGCCGGTGGCCGAGATCGGCCACGGTCTCGGCCAGCCCCTCGCGCAGGGCGGAATCGTCGTCGACGATCAGGATGGTCGCCATGGCAGGTCCAGCACGAAGGTGGTCTCGGGCGCGCCATCGATCAGCCTGACGGCGCCGCGATGCGCCAGAGCGATCTCACGCACGATTGCGAGACCGAGGCCGGTCCCGTCCGGCCGTCCGGTCACGAATGGCTCGAACAGCCCGGGGCGGATCGCGGGATCGATGCCGGGGCCGGTGTCGCTCACCCGCAGGTGCAGACGCACCGCGCCCTCGACCGCCACGCGTTCGGCAGTGAGGCGGACCCGGCCCCCCGGGGGCGTGTGCTGGAGCGCGTTGAGCAGCAGGTTGTCGAGGGCGCGGGCGATCTGGGCCCCGTCGATCTGCGGCCGGTCCGCTCCGCGCAACGCGTCCCCCTCGATCGCGATCCGCACGGCCCCGGCGCTCGCCAGATCCTCGTGCAGGCGCGCGCAATTGGACAGCAGCGCCGCGATGTCGGTGGGGCTGCGGGTGAGCGTGCGGGCCTGGGTGAGGTTCAGGAGGTCGCGCAGCAGGTGATCGACCCGGGCGATCTGGCCGAGCACGCTCTCCAGGGCCACGGTGGCCCGCTCCGGGGTGCCGCTGGCCAGGGCGTTCTCGGCCTTGAGCCGCATCGCCGCGATCGGATTGCGGATCTCGTGGGCGATACTGGCCGCGAGGCGCCCGACGGCCGCCAGGCGTTCCGCGGCCACGACCCGCGCCCGCGCCTCGCGGAGGCGCCCGCCCGCGGCGTTGAGCGCATCGACCAGCCGGTCGAGCTCGCGCTCGCCGGTCCGTTGCAACCGCGGCAGGTCCTCTCCGTCCGGCGGGGGCGCGGCCAGGGCGGCCTCCAACCGGGCGATCCGGCCCGAGAACCCGTACAGGAACCATCCGAGGAAGGCGGCCGAGCCCAGCACGGTCACGGCCAGGAAGCCGAGGCCCGCCAGGAAGCGTGTGTAGGCGGGCCCGTCGTTGACGTGAGCGCGGCCCATCGTCCAGGCGGTCAGCCCGGGTTCGGGTCCGTGCAGCGGGCAGCCCTGAACCAGTAGAACCTGCGTGCGGCTCGGCCGGCGGAACGCCACGGCGTGGTCCACCCGCAGGGCCTGGGCGTTCACCCCCGCGATGCTGTCGCGCTCGGCCTCGGGGAGGTCGGTCTTCGGCCCGGTGCCCTCGTAGGTCGGGTACGCGTAGGCGACCGGGCCGTCCGCGGCACTCCAGACACCGCCCTCGATGCCCGGGAAGAGTTCGAGCGCCGCCCCGACGGTGCCGCCGAGCTCGCTTCGCGGGATGGTACCCTTGGTGCGGCGGGTGAGAGCGGCGTAGCGGTCGATGATCTCCCGGCAGGCCCGCCCGACCGCGACCTCCGCCTGCGCGACCTGGACGGCCGTGGATTGGCTGTAGAAGCCGAACATCAGGTAGGCGGTGGCCGCCGCCGAGGCCAGCAGCAGGATCCAGAGGGCGAGCAGCCGGGCGCGCAGGCTATAGGCCGTCACGGCGCAGGGTCCTCCGGGGCGACCGTCGCCCCCGCTCAGCCGATATCCGGGTGGGCACGCTGTGGAAACGGTGGCACATACCGGTGTGATCGGAATCGGCCGCTGGACCTCGCGGCAATAGCGCGCTTTTGTCGAAGCGTTCCGCAAATCCGCTGCCGGAGACGGATGGTGTCACAGTCCCGCGTCGATCGGTCCGCGCTCGACGAACTCGAAGGTGTCATCGGCACCGAGAAGCTCGCGCGCCTGCTCGATCGCTTCGCCACCAGCCTCGCCACGGCGTTCGACGGCGCGGACCAGGGCGAGGCCGACTACGCCCGGGAAGCCCATACCCTGGTCTCGATGTCGGGGATGCTCGGCTGCTCGGACTTGTCCCAGGCTTGCCGCACCTTCGAACAGGCCGCGAAGCTCGGCGGCGGCGACCTCGCGGGGCAACTCGCACATCTCCGAAGCCTGCGCGACGAGACCATCGCGGCCCTGCGCGATCTGCGCGAAGCAACCCCCGCGGACCGCTGACCGTCAGCCGGCCGTCACGGCGGCCAGCGGCGCCTCGAAGGTCAGCACCGCGCCGGTCGGCGGGTAGCTCAACCGCGCCGTCCCCCCCGAAGCTGTGGGCCAGGCTGCGGGCGATCAGCCGCGTCCCGAACCCTGTCCGGGTCGGCGGTTCGACCAGCGGGCCGCCGACCTCCTCCCAGCGGAACCGCAGGGTGGCGCCGTCACCCGAGCCTGCGATGTCCCAGGCGATCAGCACCTGCCCGGTGGGCACCGAGAGCGCGCCGTACTTGGCGGCGTTGGTGCCGAGTTCGTGCAACATCAGCGCCAGCACCATGCCGTGGCGCGGGCCCAGGGTGAGGTCGTCGCCCTCGACCCGGAACCGGCCGGCGACGCCGTCGCCGTGCAGGGACACCGCCCCCTCGACCAGGCCGACCAGGGAGGCCGCCGCGAAGGAGCCTTGCAGCAACACGTCGTGGGCCTGGGCCAACGCCAGCAGCCGCGCGGCCAGAGCTTCCCCGGCCGCCTCCAGCGAGCCGGCGTTGCGCAGGGTCTGCGCCGCCACCGCCTGGACCATGGCCAGGGTGTTCTTCATTCGATGGGACAGCTCCTGCATCAGCAGGGTCTGGCGCGCCTCGGTGAGCTTCAGCTCTGTGATGTCCCGGGACGCGGCCAGGATCCGCTCGGGATGGCCGCGCTGGCCGCCCACGGGCGTGACCGCGATGTCCCACCACGTCACGGAACGGCTGGCCTCCAGCTTGGCCTGGAAGCGGCTCGCGCCGCCGAGGCGCGCCTTGTCCAGGGCCACTGCCACGGCCTCGCGGTCTTCCTCGCGGGTCCAGATATCGATCCAGGGACGACCGATCGTGTCCGCTGGGGTCCGGACACACAGGCAGGCCGGGCCGTTCTCGCCCGCGGTGATCACGCGCCCGTCGCGGTCGAGCACCTCGAGGACATCCGCGGCGGCCTGGAGCATCCCGGGGGCGGTCAGCTCACCGGCCCAAGACGGTGCCGACCACGCGGCGGCATCCTCCAGGGCGTGGTGGTGCAGCGATTGGCCCCCAGAGGCGTGGCGCGGCTCACGGCCGAGGCGACCGGCCTCGACGCGGCTCGCGGCCTCGATGATGCGGCCGAGGCGCCGGCTGCGCTGCCGTTCCGAATCCGCCTGGCCGGTGGCCTGCATCAGCAGGGCCCTCAGGCGGATGTTCTCCGCTTCGAGCGCGACCAGGCGTCGATCCGACCCGTCCGCGCGCGCCAGCATGAGGCCCGCATCCATCGCTCGCCCCCCATCTCAGCGTCCACCCCCGCGGCGCGCGCGCCATGGGGGACCCACCGAAGACGAGGTGCGGCGACGCGATGTCGAGGCCCGGAGGCGCCGGCGGATCGAACCGCTTCTGGTGGCGCACCCCGCTCGCAACCTCGCGAATCGAAGGGTTCTCGACGCTAGCACGAGATTCCGGATAATCAAACGAACTGTGTATTCGGCGTGGTCCGACAACTAGTTTCGCCGCCCACTAAGGCGGCGAAACCGATCACTTGTTCCGCATCAGCAGAACCAGCCAGCCGATGCCGAGGATGAAGATGACGAGGCCGATCGAGACGAAGACCGGCGTGCCGAGGTCGATCAGCCGAGGCGCCAACTGGGTGGCGAAGGCCGCCACCACCAACGCGACCGCGACCCGGGCGGCGGCCCGCTCGATGCCACGGGTGACCTTGTCCAGGCCCTTGATCTCGATCTCGACGGTGACGCGGCCCTGCTTCAGACGCACCAGCATCAGGTGGATCAGGGTCGGCAGCTCCGAGGCCGCGCCATAAAGGCCGACACCCAGGGCCTCGGCCTTCTGCTTGAGGGCGCCCAGCGAGAACTGCGTCTGCATGCTCGCCTTGACGGTCGGTCCGGCCGCCGCGAACAGGTCGAAATCCGGATCGAGGTGGCGCATCACGCCGTCGGCGGTGACCAGCCCCTTGAACAGGATCGCCAGGTCGGTGGGCATGGCGAGGTCGTTCTCGCGGGCCATGTTCATGAAGTCGGTGAGCACCAGCCCGAGGTTCAGCGGGATCGAGGAGTGGCTCTCGACGAAGGACGTGGCCGAGACCTGAAGCTTCGTGAGGTCCGGATTGCTGGTGCCGGTCCAGTCGAGCAGCACGGCCATCAGGCCGTCCGCGTCCTGCTTGAGCATCGCGCCGATCAGCACCAGCAGCTGCGAGCGCCGCCGCTGCGACAGCCGGCCGATGATGCCGAAATCGATGAAGCCGATCTTGTTGCCCGGCATCGCCAGCATGTTGCCGGGGTGCGGATCGGCGTGGAACACGCCCTCGATCAGCGCCATCTGCAGGAAGGCGTCGGTGCCCTTCTGGGCGAGCAGTTTCTTATCGAGCCCGGCCGCGCGGAGCGCCGCATCGTCGTTGGGCGGGATGCCGTGGATGAAGTCCTGGACCAGCACCCGCTCGGAGCAATACTCCCAGTGGATCTTCGGGAAGACGATGTCGTCGCGGTCCTCGAAAATCTGCGCCAGCAGCTCGCAATTGCGCGCCTCGTTGAGCAGGTCGAGCTCGCCGTTCAGGCCGTCGGCGAGGTGGCGCATCTGCTCCCGCGGCTGGTAGCGGGCCATGTCCGGCCACTCGTTCTCGACGATCCGGGCGCCGTGGGCCATCAGGCGCAGGTCCGCCTCGATGATCTTGCGCAGGTTCGGACGCAGCACCTTGACGATCACGTCCTCGCCCGTGTGCAGGCGCGCCCGGTAGACCTGCGCGATCGACGCGGAGGCGATCGGGTTGGTGTCGAACTCGGCGAACACCTCGTTGGGCGGGGCGCCGATATCCTGCTCGAGCTGCGGGCCGATCTGCTCCCACGACACCGGCACGACCTGGCTGTGGAGCTTCTGCAGCTCCTCGGTCCAGGTCGGCGACAGCAGGTCCGGGCGGCTCGCCAGCACCTGCCCGAACTTGATGAAGGTCGGGCCGAGCGCCTCGATCGCCCGGCGCAGGCGCTCGGGCTCGGACAGCCGGGTGACGTCGACCCGCGGCCGGCGGCGCGGCAGCAGCGGCAGGTAGCGCAGGCCGAGGCGGTCCACGACGCGCGTGACGCCGAAGCCGATCAGGATCGACGCGATCTCCGACAGCCTCTGACGGTCGCGGGCGGCAACGAAGGCTGTCTTCAGCATGAAGGGGGCGATCCGGTCGGACACGATTGGGCGTCCGGACAGCACGAGCATAAGGACTTTTTTGCGGTCGCGAGGCCCGGGCGCCTCCTGAAGGCGACAATAGAACCGCCTCTGGAAACATCCCACGGGCGTCAGCCCCGGGTAACGTCAAACGGCCGGTGATCGACCGCACGTCCGTTGGAGCGGACCCCGAGGGCCGACTTTAGATCAGGGCGCGCTCCCAATCCTGCCGGCCATGAAGCACGTGAACGATCCGGATTGCTGCGCCGTCCTCGATATCGGCGATCATTAGCGCCGCGTGCGTTGAAGCCGCATGGGCGGCTTCAACGCACGCCGCTCCCGGGCCATACGGGGATCGGCGGCCAGCATCCGGAACGTGTCGAACAGGCCGTTCCGATCGCGCTCGGCTTGGGTCAAGCCGAGACGGAGTGCGTCGGTCGCGCCCGCCGTCAGGTCCGGGGCGCCGCGGCCGGGATGGGCGCGACACCGGGCGACCGGCGGGCGTCGCCGAAGCGGGCGTTGACTACCAGCAGCGTCACCACCACGGCGGAGAGGGCGAGCGCGGCCAGGAAGTACAGGCCGGCCTCGAAGCTGCCGGTGGTCTCGCGGATCCATCCGACCATCGACGGGGCGACGAAGCCGCCCAGATTGCCGATGCAGTTGATCAGCGCGATTCCGCCCGCCGCCGCGCTGCCGCTCAGGAACACCGACGGGAGCGCCCAGAACGGCGCCTTGGCCCCGTAAAGCCCGGCGGCGGCGAGCGCCATGAACGCCACCGCCCAGAGCGAGCCGGTGGCGAAGCCGGCGAGCGCCAGCCCAGTCGCGGTAAGTCCGAGGGCTGTGGCGAGCGTCACCCGGCGGTCGTCGTACCGGTCCGAGATCCAGCCGACGGTGAGGCCGCCGACGACGCCGAAGATATAGGGAACGGCGGTCATCAGGCCGGTCTGCATGTCGGACAGGCCGGTGCTCTTGAGGATTTGCGGCAGGAAGAACGCCAGGCCGAGATTGGCGCCGGTGTTGGCGAAGTAGATGAAGGACAGCGCAATCAGCCGCGGATCCGAGAGGGCCGTGCGCAGGCTGGTCCCGTGGGTGCCGGCGACACTGCTCTGCTCGGAATCGATCAGAGTCTGCAGGGCCGTGCGGTCGGCCGGCGCGAGCCAATGCGCGTCCTTGGGCCGGTCCGGGATCAGGGCCAGGAACACGAAGCCGAACAGGGTGGTGGGAATGCCCTCCAACAGGAACAACCACTGCCAGCCCTTGAGGCCCAGGGTGCCGTCGAGCTGCATGATCGTGGTGGAGAGCGGCGCGCCGATCGCGAGCGAGACGGGGATTCCCACCGCGAAGGCACCGAAGATGCGGGCGCGATACGCCTTCGGGAACCAGTAGGTGAGATAGAGGATCACCCCCGGGTAGAACCCGGCCTCGGCCGCGCCGAGCAGGAAGCGCAGGACCAGGAAGCTGGTCGAGCCCTGTACGAACATCATCGCGGCCGAGAGCAGGCCCCAGGTGATCATGATCCGGGCGATCCAGCGCCGGGCGCCGACCTTCTCGAGGATCAGGTTGCTCGGTACCTCGAAGATGAAATAGCCGATGAAGAAGATCCCGGCACCCAACCCGAACACCGCCGGCCCGATGCCGAGATCGGCGTTCATCCGCAGGGCCGCGAAGCCGACGTTGATCCGGTCGATATAGGCCATGACGTAGCCGATGAAGAGTAGCGGCATCAGCCTGAAGAACACCTGCCGGACGATCCGGTCCTGTTCGCTGGCGATCATGGTTTCCTCGTTTTTGTGCTATTTTGTATTTGCATCGTCATCGCGAGGGTTGGCGAAGCGACCCGGTGCAGCGCGCGATCTTCGAACGATGCTCGTCCCTGGTCTGCTTGACTGCGCCCGCGATGACGCTGGGCTCGTTTCGAGCCTTCTCAGAATGCCGGCTCGAGGCCGCTGGCGCGGTAGGCGTCGGCGGCCTCCGGCGTGGTCAGCCCGGCCAGGAAGCGCAGGGCGCTGGCGCGGTCGGTGGCGCCGCGCAGGAGCGCGGCCGAGAAGGTCGTGACCTCCTGAACAGGCTCCGGGAACGGCCCGACCACCTCGATGCCCGGCACGACCATCAGTTCGCTGATCTGCTGGACCGCGATGTCGGCCTCGCCCGAAACGAGCTTTTCCGCCGTGAAACCCTGGGGGATGATCGTCGCCCGGGCGTTCACCGCCTCGGCGAGTCCGAGCCGCGGCAGCAGGCCAGCGAAGTAGATGCCGCTGGCACCGGTGCGCGAATAGGCGACGGAGCGCGCCTCCAGCAGTGTCCGCTTCAGCGCGTCGACACCGCCGATATCCGGATGCGCCGCCCCGGCCTTCACGGCGATGCCGTAGCGGGAGCGCACGGCATCGACCCGGGTGTCGGGCTCGACCTGTCCTGCGGCGATCAGCCGGTCCATCGCGTCGGACAGCACGAACACCGCGTCGGCGGTCTCGCCCGCCTCCAGCGCCTTCATGATCACCGCTGTCGGCGCCCAGTCGATCGCCGCCCGGCCGCCCGCCGCCTCGAAGGCGGGGACGACATGAGCGTCGAAGGCGCCTCGCACCACCAGGGCGCATTTCAGCCGGGTCGTTTCCTGGTCGTCCGCCATGCCGGCTCCGGTCGTCTCGAGGTCTGTCATCACCGGGCCGGCGGCGCGGCGCGGGAATAATCGAGGGCGGTGAAGCCGCCGCCCTGGTAGCGCTCGATCACAGGGTCGCCGCTGATCTTGCCCTCCAGGGCCGGGGCGTAGGAATCGGCACTGTCCTGAGGCGCCCAGCCGATGGTGTCGCGCCCGTCCCGGCGCCACCACGTCATGCGGCTGTTGTTCGAGGCGCCCCAGATCACCACCGATCCTTTCGGTCCGAGGGTCGGAGCCAGGGTGGCGCGGGTGATCAGCCGGGTCAGGTCGGCGTAGGACAGCCAGGTCGCGAGCATCCGCGCGTCGGTCGGCTCCGGGAAGCAGGAGCCGATGCGCAGGAAGACGCTCTCGACCCCGTGCTTGTCCCGGTACAGGCCGCCCATCATCTCGCCGTAGGCTTTCGACAGGCCGTAATAGCCGTCCGGCGCCAACGCGCAGTCGTCGTCCAGCACCTCGGTTCGCTCATGGAACCCGATCGTGTGGTTGGAGGAGGCGAACACCATGCGGGCGCGCTCCCGCCGGGCCGCCTCGTACGCGTGGTTGAGCCCGCGGATGTTCGGGCCGATCACCGTCTCGAACGGGTGCTCCACCGAGATCCCGCCGAAATGCAGGATCGTGCCGCAGCCCTCCGCCAGGCGCAGGATCGCCGGGCCGTCCTCCAGGTCGGCAACCTGGAAGCGCGCGCCCTCCGGCAGCGGATCGGGAAACGGCACCCGGTCTGTCAGGCGCAGCGTCCAGCCCTGCGCGCCGAGCGCCTTCGTCAGCACCCGGCCAAGCGCACCGGAGGCGCCGGTGAGGAGGATGGGCTTTTCGGGGATCGTGTCGGTGGGGGCGCTCATCGGTTCGCTCCGGGATCAGGCGGTTTTCACCGCGTTGAGAGGCGAGGCCGCCTGCGGGTCGTGCGGGCGCTTCACGAAGACCGCCATCGCGACGACGCCGGCCGCGGCAATCACGGCGGCGATCACGAAGGCGCTGGCGTAGCCGCCGAGATACTGCACCGCGAATCCCGTGGCGGTCGGCCCGATGATGCCCGAGATGTTGCTCAGCAGGTGGACGAATCCGCTCACGCCGCCGACCCGCGCCTCCGGCACCAGTTCGTGGATCGTCGCCCAGCACGATTGCACCGAACTCGTCAGCATCAGCACCGCCAGCGCGATCAGCGCGACCGCCGTCGGGGCGTTCGGTGCGGCGTTGACGGTGATCAGCGCGATGCCCGCGATGGCGAGCGGCACGATCGTGGTGATCTTCCGCGCCGCCAGCTTGTCGTCCATGCGCTTGTACAGGAGGTCGGCGACGATGCCGCCGCCGACATAGCCCACGAACCCGCAGGCCCAGGGGATCGAGGCTACGAACGCCATCTGCTGCACCGGCATGTGCAGGGCGTCGGTGAGGTAGCTCGGGAGCCACGAGAGGAAGATGTAGAGGGTGTAGTTCACCGCGAACATGCCGAGACCCAGCGACAGGGTGCTCGGCAGGAACAGGTAGCCGCGCAGCGACCGCTCGTGGTCGGAGGCGGCGAGATGCGACACGGCCCGGCTGCGCTCGACCAGTTCGATCTCCTCCGCGGAGACCCGGGGGTTGTCCCGGGGCCGGTCGGTCATGAAGATCCGCCACGCCACCACCCAGAGCAGGCCGACGGCGCCGATGGCGACGAACGCCACCCGCCAGCCGTACTGGATCGCCAGCAGACCGACGACGGGCGCCGCGATGGCACTGCCGACGGTCTGGCCCGAGAAGGTGACCCCGATGGTGCGCGCCGTTTCCTCTCGGGGAAACCACGTGGTGATGGTGCGGTTCGTGGTCGAGTTCATCGGCCCCTCGGCGAAACCGAACAGCGCGCGGACCACGAACATCTGGGCGAACCCGGTCACCGCGCCAGTGAGCATGCACAGGACCGACCAGGAGGTCGCCGCCCAGGTGTAGACGCTGCGCGGGCCGTAGCGGTCGGCGAGCTGGCCGCCCACGAAGGCGAACAGGGCGTAGCCGAAGAAGAAGGTGCTGAAGATCACCCCCAGCTCGGAGGGCGACAGGTTGAGGTCCTGCTTGACGAAGGGCGCGGCCACGCCAAGCGCGGCGCGGTCCATGTAGTTGATGATCCCGGCGATAAACAGCAGAGCTGCGATCAGGAACCTGTAGCGTTTGGAAAACATCGGGCTTCCTCCGGATTGTCCATTTTTTGTTTTGTATTTTTTACAAGAACGCGATCGTGCAGGGGCTCGAACTCTGGCGTGAGCCCGTCTGGGTGAGATCCCCGGATCCGGGGTCGATGGTGAATTCGGCCAGGCTGTCGCCCTGCTCGTTGGCGACCAGGAGGCGGACCCCGTCCGGCGCCAGCGTCATGAAGCGCGGGTCCCGGCCGCCGGATGGCGTCCAGCCGGCCGGTTCGAGGTGGGAGTCGGCCACGCGGAAGCGCGCGATCCCGTCCTGGCCACGGTTCGAGGCGTAGACGAAGCGCCCGTCGGGCGTGACCACGATCGCCGCCGCCGTGCTCGCTCCGAAGAAATCCGGCGGCAGCGTCGGGACGCAATGGAGCGGCGTGAGCGTCCCGGACGGCGCATCCCACCGGCAGGTGGCGACGGTGGAATCCAGTTCGTTGACCAGGAAGGCGAGGGCCCCGCCGGGATGGAACGCGATGTGGCGCGATCCGGCGCCTGGGCGCAGCACGGCTTCGGAGGCGATCTCCAGGCGGTCGCCGCCGATCCTGAGGATGAAGACCCGGTCGAGACCCTTGTCGGGCACCAGAACGTGGCGCCCGTCCGGCGACAGGACCACGTGGTGCGGGTGAGCGCTGGCCTGCTCGGTCCGGTGCGGGCCGGGCGCGCCGGGCATCGGGAGAACCTGCGCGGCCGGTTCCAGCCCGCCATCGGGCCGCACCGGCATCAGCGCGACCGAGCCGCTGGCGTAGTTCGCGACGATCAGGAACCGCCCGCTCGGGTCGAGCGCTTGGTGGACGCTGTTGGTGCCGCCGGTCTCCGCGCTGCCGAGGCTCCGCAGGGTGCCGTCCGGCGTGACCGTGAAGGCGGTGGCCGCCGCGCCGTCGCCCTGGACCGTGTAGAGCGCACCGCGGGTGGGATCGGTGACCAGGAAGGACGGGTTGTCCAGCCCGTCGACCCGGCCGAGATGGGTCCAATCGTCGAGCCCGGCTCCAACACGGTAGACGTCGATGCCCTGGCCACGCGCCCGGCGCCGCGCGGTGGTGAAGCAGCCGACGAAGGCGAGGCCGAGGGGGGAGCGGGGCGCGTCGTCGGTCATGCCGGTCTCCGGATCAGCTCCGCCGCAGGACGCGGCGCAGGAAGTCCGGGTTCAGCTCGGACAGGCGGTTCACCCCGATCAGCGCCATGTCGCGGTTGAGCTCCTCCTTGAGGATCCGCATGGCGTGCTCGACGCCCGCCGCACCGCCGAGCGCCGCGCCGAACATGAACGGCCGGCCGAGCAGGACGAAATCGGCGCCGAGCGCCAGGGCCTTCATCACGTCGGTGCCGCGGCGGATGCCGCTGTCGACGATGATCTTCAGGTTGCCCTTCCGGGCGGCGATCTCGGGCAGCACGTCCAGGGGTGCGATGGCGTGGTCGAGCTGGCGGCCGCCATGGGTCGACAGGATCACGCCGTCTGCGCCGCAGTCCTTCGCGATTTCAACATCCTCGGGGGCCAGGAGCCCCTTCACGACGAGGTTGCCGGACCACCGCTTGCGGATCGCCTCCAGGTTCTTCCAGGAGAGCTGGTCTCGCGCGATGGTGTTGCGCACCGCGCCCTGCGACATCATCGGGGGGCCGCGCTCGGCCTCGGTGTTCTCGAAATGCGGGGCGCCGTGCTTCAGGAATGTCCGGGCGACGGTGCCCAGCAGCCAGCGCGGATGGGCCGCGCTCTGCCACGCGACCTTGGGCGTGACCTTGATCGGCATCGAGAAGCCGCTGCGGGTGTTGTGCTCGCGGTTGCCCAGCGTCGGGGTGTCGGCCGTCACCACGAAGGTGCGATAGCCAGTGGCCGCGACCCGGTCGAGCAGGCGGTCGATCCGGGTCTGGTCCCCCGGCAGGTAGCCCTGGAACCAGGCCTGCGGGTTCTGGGCGTACACGTCCTCCAGTTTGATCAGCGAGGAGGCGCTGAGGATCATCGGCAGGTTCATCCGCCGGGCCGCCTCGGCGAGAACGATGTCGCCGCGATAGGCGATGAACGCCGCCCCGCCGAGCGGCCCGACCCCGAAGGGGGCCGCGTAGGTGTGGCCGAACAGGTCTGTGACGGTGTCGCGGCCGGAGGTGTCGCGCATCAGCCGCGGCACGAGCGCATAATCAGCGTAGGCACCGCGGCTATGGGCGAGCGCCGCCCCGGTCTCGGCCCCGCCGGCCACGTACTGGAAGATCATGTGCGGCAGCAGCCGTCGGGCCTGGCGCTCGAAATCGTCGAGTGCCAGCAGGTCGCGGAACCGATAGGGCGTGACCGCGTCGCTGCGCTTGAGGCTGGTGACGAGGGCCTGCGGGCCGGCGATGCCGGGGGCCGCGGTATCGGCCTGCCCCACCGTGGAGGCCTCGCGCTCGGGAGCCCCCAGGCCGGAAGCCGGCTGGTCGAACGTCGCCATCCGCTCCTCCCTGGTTTTCAGCGGACCCGGATGTCTGCGGGCCGGCAGTCGATTTGAAAGCGCTTTCAGATAGCCAGCAACGTTCGGGAGTGTCAATATACTGCCGGTCCAGGCAACGCTTAGGCTCGGACGCGTACCGGGGGAGAGTCGAATTTCCGTGTTGGATGGGCCGGGTGAGATCCTCGAACCGCCGTCGCGCAGCCCGGTGGCGCGGGACGTGGCCCATCGCGCCGGGGTCTCGACCGCGACGGTCTCCCGGGTGCTCAACGGCTCGGCCGGGGTCCGGGCCGACAAGCGGGACGCCGTGATGCGCGCCGCGCAGGATCTCGGCTTCGTTGCCAACGGCGCCGCGCGGGCCCTCTCGACCCGCCGGTTCATGGCCGTCGGGGCCGTGGTCCCCAACATCGAGAACGAAGCGTTCGTGCGCGTCCTGTCGAGCTTCCAGGAGCGGCTCCGACAGGCCGACTACACCCTGGTCGCCGCCAATGCCGGCTACGACCTCGAGGACGAGCTGCGCGAGGCGACCTTCCTGCTGGAACGCGGCGTCGACGGGCTGATGCTGGTCGGCGACATCCACCACCCGGATCTCCATGCCCGCATCGCCCGGCATGGCATCCCGATGGTGCAGACCTTCAGCCTGTCGCGGGAGCGTCCCTGCGTCGGCTTCGACAACGCCGCTTCCGCAGCCCGGGCGGCGAACTACCTGATCGATCTGGGCCATCGCCGGATCGGGGTGATCTCCGGCCTGCGCAAGGACAACGACCGCGGCGGCGCCCGCGTCACCGGCATCGCGCAGGCGCTGGCGGCGCGCGGCCTGACGCTCGCCCCCGGGCACGACATCGAGATCTCCTATGGCATCGGGGGCGGCCGCGACGGCTTCCGCCAGATGCTGGCGGGCGGGCGTCCGCCCACCGCGATCATCTGCGGCACCGACCAGATCGCCTTCGGGGCGATGATCGAGGCCCGGGCAAGGGGGCTCGACGTACCCGGAGACCTTTCGGTGATCGGCCACAACGATTCCGATTTCGCACCCTTCCTCGACCCGGCGCTGACCACCATCCGGATCCATTCCGCCGAGATCGGCCACGCTGCCGGGGACCACCTGATCGCCCGGATGCAGGGCCGCCCGATGGTGCGCCTGACCCAGATCGACGCCGAGCTGATCCTGCGCGCCAGCACGGCGCCGCCGCGCAAGCAGAACCTCGATTGAAGCGGATCAGCGATATCTTGCCACCGTTTTGAAATCGCTTACAACACCGTCATCGCCAAACGGACGCCCAACCGCGCCGCATCCCGGGAGACAACATGGCCCCGCGCATCGTCCTCCTGCACGCGACACCGGTCGCGATGGCTCCGATCCAGGCGGCCTTCACGGAGCGCTGGCCCGAGGCCGAGACGGTCAACCTGCTGGATGACGGCCTGTCCCTCGACCGGGCCAAGGAACCCGGCGAGATCTCGGAAGGGATGATCGACCGGTTCGTCCGGTTTGGGCGCTACGGTCACGACATGGGCGCCGACGGCATCCTGATCACCTGCTCGGCCTTCGGACCGGCCATCGACCGGCTGATCGGGTCCGTGCCGGTGCCGGTGCTCAAGCCGAACGAGGCGATGTTCCGGGCGGCGATTGCGCAAGGCGAGCGCATCGGCATGCTGGCGACCTTCGGCCCCTCGATCGGCACCATGACCGATGAGTTCGAGGAATTCGTCGGCCAGGCCGGCCGGCCGGCGAGCCTGCGGACGATCCTGGTGGACGACGCCATGGTGCGCCTGCGCGCCGGCGACGCCGAGACCCACAACCGGCTGATCGCGGCCCGCGCTTCGGAACTGTCCGACTGCGACGCGATCATGCTGGCGCATTTTTCGACCTCCCGGGCGGCCGAGGCCGTGCGCGCGGTGGTCGACGTCCCGGTCCTGACGGCGCCCCACGCGGCGGTGGACCGGATGCGCGCGATGATCGAGACGGCTGGGAGGGCCTGATCCATGAAGCTCGGTACCTTTTCCGACCGCCTCAGTGGCCATTGCGGGTTCCTGTTCACGGAGCGGCCGCTGGCGGAGCGGTTCGCCGCCGCGGCCCGAGCCGGGTTCCGGGCGGTGGAGCACCCCAACCTGTTCGCGACCCCGGCCCGGGACGTTGCGGCCTGGCTCGATCGGGCCGGCGTGCCGCTGGTTCAGACCGGCTTTCCGGCCGGCGACGCCTCCAAGGGGGAGAAGGGCTTCGCGGCCCTGCCGGACAAGGTCGCGTATTTCCGCTCCACCATCGAGCCGACCCTGGACTATGTCGCGCAGCTCGGCTGCCGGATGGTTCACCCGATGGCGGGCGTCCGGCCGGCCGGCGCTGAGCCCGCGCGGCTGTGGGACACCTATCTCGACAACCTCGCCTTCGCGGCCGACGCCGCCAAGGCCCGCGGCATGACGGTGATCGTCGAGCCGATCGGCCCGGGCTCCATCGCCGATTACGTGATCGACGACCCGCTCAAGGCCGTGGATGCGATCCGTGCCGTGGGCCGGGACAACGTCAAGCTGCTGTTCGACGCCTATCACTGCGTCTGCCTCGGCCATGACCCGGCGGCGCTGATCCGGGCACACGCACCGCTGATCGCCCATGTCCAGATCGCCGACAATCCCGGCCGGCACGAGCCCGGCACCGGTACCATCGCGTTCGACCCGATCCTCGAAGCGCTGGAAGCCGTTGGCTATGCCGGCTTCATCGGCTGCGAATATCACCCGGCCGCGGGCACAGAGGCGGGCCTCGGCTGGATGCGCGCAGCCTCGGCGTAGGGCCGGTGGCCGTCAGAACCGCGCTGCGACGCCGCCCATGATGGTGCGCGGCTGGCCCGGGGTGGCGTAGCGGTTCTGGAAGGCGCTGTCGTAGTAGATCGCGTCGAACAGGTTGTCGACGTTGAGGTAGACCCGGACATCCGGCGTGATCTGATAATACGATATCAAGTTCACCACCGTGTAGGCGGGCATCGTGAACGTCGACACGGCCGTCCCGGCGACGCGCTGGCCGACCACGTTGAGCCCGCCCCCGAAGCCGAGCCCCTTCAGGGCGCCGCCCTGGACCTCGTAGACCGCCTGCATGGCAAAGCTGTTGGCAGGAATGTTGGCCAGTCGGGTCCCGACCGGGATCGTGTTGTCCCGCGCCACCGCCGCATCGACATAGGTGTAGGTGCCGATCACGCGCAGGCCCGGCGCCAGCTCGCCTGCCAGGGTGAGATCGAAGCCGCGGCTCTGCACCACGCCGGCGGCGACGTTGAAGGCGGAATCGACCGGGTCCGTGGTCGGGACGTTGGTGCGCCGGATGTCGAACACGGCCGCGGTGGCGTTGAGCCGCCCTTCGAGCAGGCCGACCTTCACGCCGGCCTCGTAGCCCTCGCCGCCGTCGAAGGCGAGGGGCTGGCCGCGCCGGTCGAAGCCGGTGCTGGGCTTGAACGAGCGCGCGTAGTTTCCGTAGACCGCAACCGCGTCGGACAGATCGTAGACCAAGCCGAAGCGCGGCAGCGCCTCCGTGCCGCGCAGGTTCGTCGTGCGGTTATTGAGATAGGACGTCGAGTCCTGTCCGACATCCTCGACCCGGACCCCCACCAGGGCGTGCAGCTGAGGGGTGACGTCGATCTGGTCCTGGACGTAGCCCGCGTAGCTCTCCGTGTGCTGCAGGAAGTTGGTGATGGTGGGCAGGCTGCGCGGCAGCGCCTGGCCATAGCGCGGCGCCAGCAGGTCGAGCAGGAACGGATAGGTCGCGGCGTTCGAGCGGTCGAAGATCTCCCGGTAGCGGTAGCGGTCGTATTCGAGGCCGAGCAGCAGCGTGTGGTGCAGGAAGCCAGTGTCGAACTTGCCCGCCAAGTTGACCTGCACATCGGTGTCGGACCACGTCAGGTCGCGCCGTTCCAGGTTCCGGCGCAGGTTGCGGCCGTCCGGCAGGAAGCCGTTGGCGGCCGCGCCGACGCCCCAGCTCTTCAGGGACCCGCCGAGCACCTGCGCGCCGGCCGTGAGCACCCAGTCCTGGTCGAACCGGTGCTCGATCCGCAGCTGGCCCAGGGCGTCCTGGACCACGCTCTGCGGCAGGCCAGGCTCGCCGAGGAAGCGGGAGCGCGGGACGTTGCGCAGTCGGCCCTGGAGGGGGACAATGCCGCGATCGAAGGTCGTGCCGGTGCTGACGAAGGCGCCTTCCAGGGTGATCGTCGTGTCCGCGCTGGGCTTCCAGGCAAGGACGGGGGCGACGTGGTAGCGGTCGCCGCTCACGAAATCGCGAAAACTGCCGTTGTCCTCCACCGCGCCGGTGATGCGGGCGAGCACCTGGCCGTTTTCGTCGAGCGCCCCGGTGGCGTCGAAGGTGCTGCGCTTGGCGCCGTAGCTGCCGTACTGCGTGCCGATCGCCAGCGATCGCTCAGCCAAGGGCTGCTTGGTGACGATGTTGAAGGTGCCGCCGGGATCGCCGCGTCCGTACAGGAAGGCCGACGGACCCTTGAGCACTTCGATCCGCTCGATCGCGACGACGTCCGGCGCGTTCGGGTAGCCCCGACTGATCGGGAATCCGTTGCGATAATAGTCGAACACGGAGAAGCCGCGGATCGTGACTTCGGTCAGGCCGAGGCCGCCGAAACTGTTGGCGCGGCCGACGCCGGCCAGGTCGAGGGCGGTGTCGATCCGCGTGGCGGCCGCGTCCTCCAGCACCTGCCGGGTTACCGGCACGACCGTCTGCGGGACGTCGCGCAGGGGCGTATCGGTGCGGGTGGCGCTGATCGTGGTCGCGGGGGCGTAGCCCTCCGGGGCCCGGGACGGACCGCCCTGACCGGTGACCGAGAGTTCTTCGAGCTGGACCTCGTGATTCGCCTCGAATGCAGGTTCTGCCTGAGCCCGATCCGAGCTCATCACAGCAGAGTAGCCGATGATGAGCGCCGACGCAGCGAACTTTGCGCCCCGACAAGAAGTAATCGGTCCGGATTGTTTGAAGGTTTTCGCCACGTTCTCAAGCCAAGCTGCGTTCAGGCTGCCGGTATGGTTTCTGTGAACCAAAACGGTCAAGCTTGATCGCGGGCCTGTGCCCGGCGTAAAACTTGGAATGACTTTGAACTAGCTGTGGGATATCTTACGAGCGCTCAAAACTGCCCGCAGGCAGGGCCGGCGCGTTGCTGTCGCGCAACATCGCGGGCGGGCGGTTCGCGCGTGGCTTCGACGCCGCGGTCTGGCTACGGAGCCCCGAACAGCCGCGCCCGACGCTCCAGCACGGCCGGCCAGACTTCCGGGTTCACCAGGCGGGGCGGGGTCTCACCGCGCAGAAGGCCGATGATCTGCTCGGCGCCCCAGGAGGCCACGTTCCGGCGCGCCTCGTGGGTGACGCCGGCGGTGTGGTAGGTCGCCACCACGGTGTCGAGCTGCAGCAGGCCGGAATCACGGGGCGGGGGCTCCGGTGCCCACACGTCGAGGCCGGCCCCCGCGAGATGGCCGGCCGTGAGGGCATCGGCCAAAGCCGCCTCGTCGTGAACGCCGCCCCGGGCCGTGGTGATGAACAGCGCGCCGGACTTCATGGCCGCGAAGGTCGTGGCGTCGAAGCTGCCCCGGGTCGTGTCGTCGAGCGGGCAATGCAGGGACACGATGTCGGACTCGGCGAGCAGCCGCGCGCGATCCACCGGCTCTGCGCCGCGCGCTCGGATCTCGTCGGCCGCGAGCAGCGGGTCGTAGGCCAGGACCCGCATGTCGAACCCGCGGGCGAGCTTTGCGACCTCCCGGCCGGTATGGCCGATGCCGACGAGCCCGAGGGTCGCGCCGCCGATCTCGTGGCCCATCAGCGATTCCCGCGAGAAGCCCCGTTCCGTCCGCAGCAGCCGGTCCGAGACGCAGATCTTGCGCGAGACGGCGAGCATCAGGCCGATGGCAAGTTCCGCCACCGAGCGGGCATTGCCGCCGACCTGGTTGACCACGGCGACGCCCGCCCGGGTACAGGCGGCCGCGTCCACCGTGTCGAAGCCCGCCCCGCCGGACGACACCGCCAGCAGGTTCGGGCAGCCGGCCAGAAGGCCGTCGGTGACGTGCCAGCGGCGGGGCAGCTCGTCCCGTGCCGGGGAGACGTGGAAGACATGCGCCTGCGCCAGCAGGGCCTCGAGCGTTTCCGCCGGGCCCTGCAGGTCGCCGACCTGGAGGTCGATATCGGGCTCGGCCCTCAGCCGCGCATCGAAGACCGGGTTGATCCAGAGATTGAACCGGCAGACGCGCTTGAGGGCCGCCATCGGGTCAGCCCTTCACAACGGCGTCGATCGCATCGACCACGTGGTCGATGTTGTGGGTGTTGACCGCCGCCACGCAGATCCGGCCCGTCTCCAGGGCATAGACCTCGTGCTCGGTGCGCAGGCGGGTCGCCTCCTCGGGGCTCAGCCCGGTGTAGGAGAACATGCCCTTCTGCGTCTTGATCGCGTCGAAACCGCGCTCGGGGTGGCGCTGCTGCAGGCTGTCGGCCATGCGCACCCGCATGGAACGGATCCGCTCACGCATCTCGGCCAGCTCCCGCTCCCAGTCGGCGCGCAGCTCCGGATCGGTCAGCACCATCTCGACGATGGCCGCGCCGTGGGTCACAGGGTTCGAGTAGCTCGCCCGCACAAGCCGCTTGGCCAGGGACTCGACCTTGGTCTTCAAAGCCGGGGTCTCGGCGACGATCGTCAGCGCGCCGACGCGCTCGCCGTAGAGCGAGAACGACTTCGAGAACGACGAGGCGACGAAGAACTCCTGGCCCGACTCGGCGAACAGGCGCACCGGTGCGGCGTCCGGATCGAGGCCGTCGCCGAAGCCCTGGTAAGCGATGTCGAGGAACGGGATCAGGCCGCGCTCCGCGAGCAAGGGTGCGAGGTCGCGCCACTCGTCGGGTGTCAGGTCGGCGCCGGTCGGGTTGTGGCAGCAGGCGTGCAGCACCACGATCGAGCCCTTGGGCAGCGTCTCGAGGTAGGCGCGCATCGCCGGGTAGTCGACGCCGCCGGTCTCGGCCGAGAAATACGGGTAGTCGACGACGGTGAAGCCGGCCTGCGTGAACAGCGCCTTGTGGTTTTCCCAGCTCGGGTTGCTCACCGCCACGGTGGCGCCGGGATTGAGCAGCGCGAGCACGTCGGCGCCGGTCTTGAGGGCGCCGGTGCCGCCGATGCTCTGGAGCGTCGCGGTGCGGTTCTGCGTCAGGATCGGGGCGCCCGCACCGAACAGCAGGGCCTGGACCGCGTCGCGGAACGGCTTGGTCCCCTCGATCGGCCGGTAGGTCTTCGGCAGACCCTTCTCGATCCAGCGCTTCTCGGCGGTCTGCACGGCGCGCAGGCGCGGCACCTTGCCCTCGGCATCCGTGTAGACCCCGACCACAAGGTTAAGCTTTTTCGTGCTCGTGTCGGCGTTGAAAGCCTCGAACAGGCGCATGATCGGGTCGAGCGGCGCGTCCTGGATGCCGGCGAACAGCGAGGTCATGATCGTCAATCGTCCCAGAGGGTCTTCGATGCGGCGCGAGCGGGCGGATCTGTCCGAAGTCGCGGGTCGGCCGACGCCCTTATTTCCCACATCGCGCCTGCCCGCCAGCGCTTCCGCGCGCAGCTGCATCCCGATCCGCTCAAGGATGAATGGATTTTGAAACCGCAGGCCGCGAACGCGTTTGGGTTCGCCTCCTCTGTCCGCGAAAGCCCGTGGCCAGCTTGTCGGACCGGTGCGCGGGCCCTGCGATGCACGCTTCCCGCCCGGCGCGACTGCCCATAACGTGTGGCGATGAAGCAGATCCTCGCCCCGATCGTCGCCGTTCTCCTGGCCGCGGCACCGGCCGCCGCTCAGGCCCCGGTGCGGATCGGCCTGTCGGCGCCGCTCACCGGGCCGGATGCCGCCTTCGGCCAGGGGCTGCGGCAGGGCGCCGAGCAGGCCGTCGCCGACCTGAACCGCGCCGGCGGCGGCCGGCCGAAATTCGCCCTGGTGCCGGCCGACGATGCCGGCGATCCCAGGCAAGCCCTCGCCGCCGCGAAGAAATTCGCTGCCGACGGCGTGCGCTTCGTGGTCGGGCCGCTCGAATCCGGGGCGGTCGCGGCGGCGGCCCCGGTCTACGAGGAGGCCGGCGCCGTGATGGTCGCGCCCGGCGCCACCTATACGCCCCTGACCGGCCGCGGGTTGTGGAACCTGTTCCGGCTCGGCCCGAGCGACGCGCAGCAGGGCCGGGCGGCGGGGAGCTATCTCGCCAAGGCGTTCGCCGGCCGGCGGGTCTCCATCGTCAACGATCGCTCGACCTACGGGCGCGGCCTCGCCGAGGCGGTGGCGGCGCGCCTGAAGGAGGCCGGCACCCCGGAGGTGCTGTTCGACGGCTTTCCCCGCGGCACCCGCGACCTCTCCGATCTGGTCGGACGGCTGAAGGCGGCCCGGGTCGAGGCGGTGTATTTCGGGGGGCTCGCCCCGGAGGCCGCCACCCTGGTCCGCGCCCTGCGCGAGGCGTCCATCGGTGCTTCGCTGGTCGCGGGCGACGGCATCCTCGATCCCGCGTTCGCGGCTGTCGCCGGTGCGGCCGGGGAGGGGACCGTGATGACCCTGCCGCCCGATTCCCCGCGCCTGCCCGAGCCGAAGGGCGGCAAGGCGCCGGCGCGCAGCTCCGAGGCCGACAGCGTCGCGGCGTCGGGCTACGCGGCGGTGGAGGTGCTGGCGCAAGGCTTGGAGCGCGCCCGTGCGGCGGACCCGAAGGCCGGACGCGTTCCGGACGGCCGCAAGGTCGCCGAGGCCCTGCACGGCACCCAGCCGGCGCGCACGATCCTCGGGCCGGTCGGCTTCGACGAACGCGGCGACCGGATCACCGGACCGGTCACCCTGCGGGTCTGGCGGCGGACACCGGACGGGCGCCTGGACTACGCCGGCAACGACGTCTCCGGTCCGTGAGGGCGGGCCACTCGGGAGCGCGATCCGGGGACGTGCCGGACGCGGCATTCCGGAGATGCCCTCCGGTTTTTTCGAAAAGATGAGGCCAAATCAGCGTTTGCGCGCATCATCCGGGGCTCGATATCCAGTCCGAAGCGCACGGCGTGACTTGCCGCGGGATCGTACGACGACTAAATGCGGGCAGCGTCGCTGAGCAGGCGCGGACCGTCCGTCGGATCGGATCCGCGCCCTGTGGCGTTTCCCGAGCTTGATGACAGCCGTAGAAGTTTTGCCGGAACGCCTGCTGCCGGACGGTCCGACTGGAGAAGGTGCATGGCGAAAGAAGAATTGATGCAGTTCGACGGTCTCGTGATCGAGATCTTGCCGGACGCGCGCTACCGCGTACAGCTCGACCAGGGCCACGAGATCGTCGCCTACACGGCCGGCAAGATGAAGAAGAACCGCATCAAGACGCTGGCGGGTGATCGGGTCACGGTCGAGATGTCGCCCTACGACCTCGAGAAGGGCCGCCTCGTGTTTCGTCATAAGGACGAGCGCTCCGCGGGTCCGCGTCCGCAGGTGCGGGGCGGTCAGTTCCGCCGCCGCTGATGGCTGAGCGCGCGACCCGGGGTTCCTCGGTCGCGCCGGCCTATCTGCTCCTCACGCTCACGGCGCTGCTCTGGGCCGGGAATGCGGTCAGCAGCCGCTGGGCCCCCGGCCACGTCTCGCCTCAGGTGATCACGACGCTGCGCTGGGCGGTGGCCTGCACGGCGCTCGCGCCGTTCGCGGCCCGCAGGCTCGTCGCGGAATGGGCGCTCCTGCGGCCCCACTGGCTGCGCATCCTGCTGATGGGCGGCCTCGGCTACACAGCCTTCAATTGCCTGTTCTACGCCGCCGGCGTCCATACCGGCGCGGTCAACCTGGCGCTGTTCCAGGGGGCGATCCCGGTCCTGGTGATCCTGCTCAACCGCGTGGCCTACCGGGTGCCGGTCACCGCCGGCCAGATGATCGGCGTGTTCCTGACGCTGATCGGCGCCGGCATCGCCGCGACCCACGGTGACTGGTCGGTCCTGACGCGCCTCGATTTCAACCGGGGCGATGTCCTCGTGTTCGGCGCCTGCCTGCTCTACGCGGGCTACACGATCTTCCTGCCGACGCGTCCGAAGGTTACGGCGCTGGCGTTCTTCGCCGCCATGGCGATCGCCGCCTTCGTGACCTCGCTGCCGCCCCTCGCCGTCGAGTGGGCTACGGGGCACGCGGTCTGGCCCGGGCTGGCGGGCTGGGCGATGGTCGCCTTCGTTGGCCTGGGCCCATCGCTGATGGCGCAGCTGTTCTTTATGCGCGGGGTCGAGCTGATCGGCCCGAACCGGGCCGGCCTGTTCGTTAACCTCGTGCCGATCTTCGGCGCGGGTCTCGCCGTCCTGCTGGTCGGCGAGCCGTTCGGGGCGACTCAAGCCGTCGCCCTGGCCCTGGTGCTCGGGGGGATCGCCTGTGCCGAGCGCCTGAAGCCGGCGCCGGCCGCAGGGGCGACCCCCGAAGCCGCCTATTCGCAGACGCGGACGCGCCGGATGTAGACGTCGCCGTAGGGGTCGATCGTGCGGCGGCGCTCGAAGTGGCAGACCGGACCGTAATCCTCTTCCACGTAGACAGGCGGCGGGGCGCGGTAGACCGGCCGGCCCGGATAGTAGCCATTGTTGGCCGACGACGCGATGGCGCCGCCGACTGCGAGGCCGTCGAGCACGCCGAGGGCCGCCGCGCCGCCGGCGCCGATCCCGTCACGGGCCTGGGCGGCCGGCGAGAGGGTGGCGAGGCTCCCGACGATGAGGCTCGTCGCGAGAAGGTACTTCATGACATTCCCCCTGATGGGTGCGATTCGGTCAGGCGTAGGCTGACTACCACACCTCAGCTTTGGGGCGTTTGTTCGGCCGCACATCACGACTTGACGTGGGGTGTTCCGACGCACCAAACCCGGATCGGACGCATCAAAACAACAACCGCGAGCGGAGGCCGGCATGGTGACACGGGGCTTCGTCGGGCGCAGGCAGCCGCCCGAGACGGGCGCGCGCATCCCGCCCGGCCAATATCTCACCGAGGATTTCCCGATCCTGCAGATCGGCCCCAACCCGACCGTGGATCCGGCCACCTGGCGGTTCACGCTGCGCGAGGGCTCGCGGCCGATCAAGACGTGGAGCTGGGAGGACTTCGAGGCTCTGCCCCGTACCACCTGGCAGGGGGACATTCACTGCGTCACCAAGTGGTCGAAGTTCGACACCGCCTGGGAGGGCGTGAGCTTCGACGACCTGCTGGCCGATGCCGGCATCGCGGCGCCGACCGGGTATCTCCTGGCGGAATCCTACGACGACTACACCACCAACGTGCCGGTGGCCGACCTCGTGAACGGCCAAGCCATGGTGGCGACGCGCTATGCCGGCCAGCCGATCCACCCAGATCACGGCGGCCCGGCACGGCTGCTCGTGCCGCACCTCTATTTCTGGAAGAGCGCCAAGTGGGTGAAGGGCCTTCGCTTCACCCAGACCGACACCGCCGGCTTCTGGGAGCTGCGCGGCTATCACATGTACGGGGATCCCTGGCGTGAGGAGCGCTACACCGGTGACTGAGCCGATCGTCTTCCGCTGGCACCAGGCCGAGATCACCGCGATCGCGCCCGTCACCCCGCAGGTGAAGAGCTTTCGGCTGCGCTGTGACATCGCTCAGGCCTACCGGGCCGGCCAGCACGTCGATGTCCGCCTGACCGCCGAGGACGGCTACCAGGCCCAGCGCAGCTACTCGATCGCCTCGGCGCCCGACGGCAGCGGCACCCTCGAGCTGATGGTCGAGGCGCTGCCTGACGGCGAGGTCTCGGGCTGGTTCTCGGAGGCCGCCGAAGTCGGCGACCGGGTCGAGTTGCGCGGGCCGATCGGCGGCTCGTTCTCCTGGGACGGTCCGGACGGCGGCCCGCTGCTGCTGGGGGCCGGCGGATCCGGCGTGGTGCCACTGCTGGCGATGCTGCGCCGGCGTGCGCTAGTCGCTCCGCAGATCCCGGCGGCCCTGATCTACTCTGCCCACACCCGCGCGGGGGCGATCGCGTTGCCCGAGCTGGAGCGCCTTGCCGGCGACGGAACCGGATTCTCCCTGCACATCACCACCACCCGGGATGCCGGTGGCCGGCGGATCGACGCCGCCCTCGTGGCCGGCGCCCTGACGCGGCTCGGACGACCCGAAAAGGTGTTCCTCTGCGGTTCGAACCGATTCGTCGGCGCGGCCTCCGACTTGATCCTGGCGGCGGGCGTCCCTGCGGGCGTGATCCGGACCGAGCGGTTCGGGAGCTGATCAGGGGCTGAAGATCAGGACGAGGTAGACGAAGAACACAACGAGGTGCACGGCGCCCTCCAGGACCGTCGTTCGCAGGCCCGAGAAAGTCTGCGTGCTCAGGATCAGCGTGACCGCCAGCAGCGTCCTCTCGGTCGGCTTGAGGCCGAGCACCACGGTCTGGCCGGTCAGCAGGCCGATCGTCAGGATCGCCGGCACCGTGAGGCCGACCGTCGAGGTCGCCGCGCCCAGGCACAGGTTGATCGCTCGCTGCAACTCGTTGCGCGCGATGGCCTTCAGCGCCGAGATCGCCTCCGGGGTGAACACGATGGCGGCGATCAGCACGCCGCCGAGCGCGGAGGGCGCACCGAGCGCCGCGATGCCGTGGTCGAGGATCACCGCGAGACTTTTGGCCAGCAGCACGATCGGAACGACGTTGGCGAGCAGCAGGACGACGTGCTTCGCCATCGCGCCGCGCGAGGTCGAGCCCGAGGTGGACCCGCTGTCCGCCTCCTCTTCCGCATCCTGGAAGAAATCGCTGTGCCGGCTGGTCTGGATCAGCAGGAACACCCCGTAGAGCGCCAGCGTGAACACCGAGAAGGTCACGGCCTGCAGGGTGGTTAGGGTGCCGTCGGCGGTCGAGCTGGTGAAGTTCGGGATGATCAGCGCGACAGTCGTCAGCGGGATGATCACCGACAGGAAGGCCGATGCTCCCTGCAGGTTGTAGCTCTGCTGGTGGTGGCGCAGGCCGCCCATCAGCAGCCCGAGGCCGACCACGCCGTTCAGCACGATCATCAGCACGGCGAACATCGTGTCGCGACCGAGCGTCGGCGCATCCTTGGCCGAGAGCATCACGGCGGAGATCAGCGCCACCTCGATGATCACGATCGACAGCGTCAGCACCAGGGTGCCGAGCGGCTCGCCGAGGCGATGCGCCAGCTCCTCGGCCTCGTGCACCACCCCGAAGGCCGCCCAGACGATGACCGCGAGCAGCCAGGCGAACAGGCCGCCCGCGAACCAGGGCTGCGACAGGTCCCCGAGCCAGGCCTTCCCGAACCACGCGAAGGCGAGAACCGTCGCCCACGCCACAGCCAGCCGCAGGGCTCCCGTCATGATCTTGGTGGTCCCCGGCCGGATCGTTTTGGTGGTGTCGCGCAAGGTGTTAGACTACCTCATAGGCGATTCCTGTGACGTGACCAGCGGTGGCGTCGAGATAGGGGAACGCGATGCGCATGTCCGTGACAGATGCCAACGCGCAGCTCACGGAACTCGTCCGCCGCGCCGACTCCGGCGACGCGGTGATCCTGACCCGCCATGGCCGGCCAGTCGTCCGCATGGTGGCCGTGGAGCCGAAGCCAGATCGGACGGTGCGCCGGGCGCTCATCGATGCGATTCAGGTCGCCGCTTCCGCCAAGCTCACCCCTGGCCCGCGCGCCGCCCGCAGCCAGGATTGCCTCTACGACCCGGACGGCCTGCCCGGATGATCGCGAATGACACCTCCGCGCTCATGGCGATCCTCCAGAACGAGCCGGAGGCGGAGCGTTGCATCGCCCTCATCGAGCGCGAGGACAGGCTCGTGATGTCGGCGGCGACGGTCGCCGAAGCGTTGATCGTGTCGGAGCGCCGGAACGTCGGCGACGAGATGGGCCGCCTGATCGACGGGCTCGCCATCGAGATTGTGTCGGTCACCGCAGCCTCGGCCGGACGCGTCGCGGCATGCTATCGGCGCTGGGGCAAGGGCCTGCATCCGCCCGGTCTGATCTTCGGAGATTACTTCGCCTACGATGTCGCCAAGGAACACGGCTGCCCACCGCTGTATGTCGGTGCGGATTTCAGCCGGACCGACATCACCGCACCGGTCTGCTGACGCGCAACCGGCCCATGCCGTGGTGGGAGTGGTCATCGGGCCCCGTAGGCGCTACCTTGTCGAGACCCGAATAAAGTCCGGTGCCTGATTCCTCCGCCGCGCGATGGCGCGCTGCCGGGCGCGGCGCGGCCGTTGAGAGTTTCCGAAACTTGCCCTTCCCGACCCTGCCCGCCCCCCTCGCGCGGGCCCTGTCCGAGCGCGGCTACGCCGATCCCACCCCGGTCCAGGCCGCGGTGCTGGAAGCGGCGGCCGGCGCCCGCGACCTCCTCGTCTCCGCCCAGACCGGCTCCGGCAAGACCGTGGCCTACGGTCTCGCCATGGCCGACATGCTCTTCGGCCGAGGGGCGGATGAGGAGGCCGGCGCGTCCGAGATGCTGCCGCCCGCGGGCGCGCCGCTCGCCCTGGTGATCGCCCCGACGCGCGAATTGGCGCTCCAGGTCCAGCGCGAGCTGCTTTGGCTCTACGCCCCGGCCGGCGGTCGCGTCACCGCCTGCGTCGGCGGCATGGATCCCCGCCGTGAGGCCCGGATGATGGCCGACGGCACCCATATCGTGGTCGGCACCCCGGGCCGGCTGCGCGACCACCTCGAGCGCCGCAACCTCGACCCGACCAACCTGCGCGCCGTCGTGCTCGACGAGGCCGACGAGATGCTCGACCTCGGCTTCCGCGAGGATATCGAGTTCATCCTCTCGGCCACCCCGCCGGAGCGCGCGACCTACCTGTTCTCCGCGACCCTGCCGAAAGCGATCGAGGCCCTGGCCGAGCGCTACCAGCGCAATGCCCTGCGGCTGGCGATCAAGGGCGAGAGCAAGGGCCACGCCGACATCGCCTACCGGGCGGTGCGGATCATGCCGCGCGAGACCGAGCACGTGGTGCTCAACCTCCTGCGCGAGGCGGACGCGCCGACCGCGATCGTGTTCTGCAACACCCGCAACGCGGTGCGCCATCTCCAGGCGAGCCTCACCGAGCGCGGCTTCTCGGTGGTCGCGCTCTCGGGCGAACTCGGCCAGGGCGAGCGCAACGCCGCCCTCCAGGCCCTGCGCGACGGCCGCGCCCGGGTCTGCGTCGCCACCGACGTGGCGGCCCGCGGTATCGATCTGCCGTCGCTGAGTTTGGTGATCCACGCCGACCTGCCGCATGACGCCGAGGTGCTGCAGCACCGCAGCGGGCGCACCGGCCGGGCCGGGCGCAAGGGCACCTCGGTGCTGCTGATCCCGAACTCCCGCCGCCGCCGCGCCGAGCAGATGTTCGCCACCGCCAAGGTCAGCCCGGAATGGTCGGGGCCGCCCTCGGCCGACGACATTCGCAAGCTCGACGGCGAGCGCATGCTTTCCGACCCGCTCTTCTCCGAGCCGCCGGCCGAGGAGGATGTCGCGCTCGCCGGCGCCCTGCTCGCCGGCAAGACGCCGGAGGAACTCGCCGCCCTGCTGGCGCGGGTCTACCGCACCCGCCTGCCGGCGCCCGAAGAGGTCGGCGATCCCGGCGAGGGCCGTGCGCCGCGCGGCGTCAGCGAGCGCCCGCCCTACGACCCGATGAACCCCGAGCAGATCGCCGCCCTGGGTCCGGCGGTGTGGTTCCGGCTCAATCTCGGCCGGCGCGACAACGCCGACCCGCGCAGGCTGCTTCCGATGCTGACCCGCCGCGGCGGTATTGGCCGCCAGGAGATCGGCGCGATCCGGATCTTCGACCGGGAGACCAAGTTCGAGATCCGCGGCAACGCCGCCGCGCGCTTCGCGGAGGCGTTCGCCCGCAACGGCTCGCCGGAGATTCAGGTCGAGGCCTTGGCTGGGGATGCCGGCCCGGCCGAGCGCAAAACCAGCCCGAGTGGCCCAAAGGGGTTTGCCAGCCCGCGCGCCGGCAAGCACCAGCGCCAGGCCGAGCGGTCCGGTCCCCGGCCCGATCACAAGCCGGGCCGGAACACCGGCCGGAGCTGATCCGGTCGAAAACCTGAACGGGGGCGACGCTGCGCCCCCGGACGGCCTTGGAGCGCCGCCCCGAACGCCACCCGCCCCGCGATCCGCAAAGACGATGCGGATCGCGGGGCGGGCGTATCGATCCGGTTCGGTACCGGGCTTGAGGCGCTAGAACACCTTCTTCATCGCATCGCCGAGTGCGTCGACGCTCTCCTTCAGCTTCCGGCCGGCAGGCGCCAGGGACGGAAGCTTGATGCCGAGCACCTCGGTCTCCTCGTCGGCCGGCTCGGCCTGCGCGACGGTCGCGGCGCCGGGCTTGATCGCATCGGCGGTCTTCTTCGCCACGGGCGGCTTGCTCACGGCCACCGCCTTGCGGGCAGGCTTCTCGGGTGAGGCCGGAATTGGCGTCGCCGCAACCGGCTTCGGCGCGGGCGTCGCGGCGGGTACGACCGCATCGCGGGCCCGGACGGTCTCGGACGGCCGCGGCTGCTGCAGCGCGGCGGTGCGGGTCGGCGGCAGAGGCACGACCTGCCGGGCGGCGGCGATCGGTGCGACCGGCGTCGGCGTCGGGATCCGCTTGGTCGGCGCCTCAGGCGCGGCGGCGCTTTTCACGGGCGGTGGGGCGCTCGGTGTGCTTCTGGCCGGCACGGACATGGGCGGGCTCGCGACGACCGGCGCGGGCGCCAAGGCCTCCGGCAGGACGGCCATGCGCAGAGCCGGCTTCTCGGGCTCAGCCGGCTTCGGGGCGTTGGGAGCGGTGGAAGTCATTCCGGCCACGGCCGGAAGACCGTCCTTCAATTCGGGCCAGTCCGCAGCCCGGCTCGGCGGTCCCAGCTTAACGGGTGTCGGGGCTGCGAGCCCTGCCATCAGGGTCGAGGCGGCGACCCCGAAGCCCGCCAGCGCGCTCACGCCGACCAGCCCGGCTAGGACCAGTCGCAGGCTGGGCTTGCGTCCGGGACGGAGCGCCGGCGAGCGATGCGGCCGGGTGTCGGACGGGTCCAGGGCGAGGTCCATCATGGTCCGGGGTCTCTGACACGGTGCACGACGCGCGCGACCGGGCCCCCCACGACCGGCCGCCGTTCTCCATCAATTTGGAGATGGGTCGACTCTGCCGTCGATAGAGAAACCGCAATACGGCGCAAAGATGTCGCGCCGTATTGGGTGCCCGGCCAATCGAGGCTCGGCTATCCACAAGATAAGCTGAAGCCGCTTAAGAATCCGTAGTCGCTTCCATTGCCCCGGTTCGGCTTCGACGGCGGCGATGCGCCACCCATCCGCGGGGCCGGTCCGTCATCGTCCGATGCGACTCGCGGGTCCGGGCGGCAGAGGCTTCGCCGCCGGGTCAGCGCGAGCGCGGTTCCCGAAGGCGGCCGCTGACGTCAGGGGAAAAGACGATGCGAATCAAAAAGCTAGCGCATCGTACCGGTTCCGGTCATCGGGACGATGCGCTATGCGTCTCGCCGTGGATACGACACCGACCCAGCCTCCCATCTCGGCGGCACCGCCCGACAGGCGTCGTGCCGGCTTCTGTTCCTGGACCGACTGGTCGACCCGGGCCCGGCTGGTCGCGGTCGTTCTGTTCATCGACGCGCTGGCTGCCCTGATCTCCTGCGGGGTGATCGTGCTCAACGCGCGCAACGCGGTGCGGGTCGAGACCCGCGCCTCGCTGGCCACGGTCGAGTCCCTGGTCGCCGACACGATCCGCCTGTCCGACACCGCCTCTCCGGACACGCTGCTGCAGACCCTGGACCTCCGCTTCAAGGTCCTGCGCCACGTCCGGGTCGCGGTCCTGGAAGCGGACGGCGACCAGGTCGGCAAACCGATGCCGCCGCACCGGTCCGAGCGCGAGGCGCCCCATTGGTTCGCCGACCTGATCATGCCGCCGATCGAGCGCCACACCCTGCCGATCGTGGCGAATGGACAGACCCTCGGAACCGCGCAGATCACCACCCAGCCGATGGACGAGATCGACGAGATCTGGGGTTATGCTCGGGCGCTCTCGATGACCACCTTGGCCATCAATGCCGCGATGCTGATCGCGCTCTACCTGGCCCTCGGGCGCATCCTGGCGCCGCTGCAGCGGCTGGGTGCCGGCCTGACGAAGCTGGAGCACCACGATTACACCGCGCGCTTGGAGCCCCCCGGCGCCCGGGAGCTGGCGGTGATCGCCGAGCGGTTCAACAAGGTCGCCGCCGCGCTGAGCGAGGTCCGCGCCGCCAACGGCCGCCTCAACCGGCAATTGCTCACCGCGCAGGACGACGAGCGCCGCCGCACCGCGCTCGAACTGCACGACGAGTTCGGCCCTTGCCTGTTCGCCCTTGAGGCCAACGCCGCGTCGATCGCCCGGATCGCCTCGGGCGCGGCCGAGCCCAATCGTGAAAAGCTCGCCACCCGGGCGGCCGAGATCAGCGCCATCGTCGGGCAGGTCCAGACCGTCAACCGGGAATTGCTGAACCGCCTGCGCCCGCACGGGCTCGGGCAGGCGCCGCTCGCCACCTGCCTCGACCTGATGCTGCGCGGCTTCGGTCAGCGCCATCCCGCCACCGTCTTCGTCGGCCGGTTCGACAGCCTGGCCCGCGGCTATGGCGACCTCGTGGACCTCACGGTGTTCCGCTGCGTGCAGGAGAGTGCGACCAATGCCGTGCGGCACGGCGCCGCCACCCGGGTCGAGGCCGAGGCCGTGGAAGCGAACAGCCAATTGCGCGTCACGATCCGCGACGACGGGACGGGAATCCCGCTCGAACACCGCACCGGGCTCGGTCTGTCGGGGATGCGCGAGCGAGTCGAGGCGTTGGATGGTACCTTCGCCCTTGACAATGCCGGCCCCGGAGCAATCGTCAAGATCACGATCCCCGTTCCGCCGGAGCGGGTCGACGAGAACAACAACGCGCCGAGCGCATGAACGCCATCGCCTCCCAGATCGACGCCGCCGCCACACGCCTACCGGTCCTCGTGATCGACGATCATCCGATCGTCCTGCAGGGCTGTCGCCGGGTCCTCGAGGATTCCGGGGTCGAGACCATCGCGGAGGCGACCACGGTGGTCGGCGGCTACCGGATCTTCCACCGGCTGCGGCCGCCGGTGGTGATCTGCGACCTGACCTTCCAGGGCAGCGGCATGGCCGGGCTCGGCCTGATCCGCCGTATCCGCGCGGTCGCCCCGGAGACGCGCATCCTGGTGTTCAGCATGCACAACGATCCGGTGATCGTGGCGCGGGCGCTCGAGGCCGGCGCGTTGGGCTACGTGCTGAAGGACCACGCTTCGGCGGAGCTGTTCGAGGCGTTCGGCAAGGTCAGGGTCGGCGAGGTCTACCTCGACCGCCGGCTCGCCACCGAGGTCGCCATGCTGAGGGCCGACGCGCGCCGGACGCCGGAATCCCAGCTCACGCCCCGCGAGCAGCAGATCCTGGCGCGGCTGGCGCAGGGCCGGTCTTACGGCGCCATCGCGGCCGACCTGTCGGTGAGCTATAAGACCGTCACCAACGCCTGCTCGCAGATGCGCCAGAAGCTCGGCGTCCGGACGCTGGCCGAGCTGATCCACGTGGCCGTCACGCACGCCCAGCGGCAGGGCTGACGCCCAAACAGAAACCGGGCAGGAGTTGCCTGCAGGAGCTGCCTTTTGACCGACGGTGACACCGGCCCGAACGCGTTCTCCCGCGACGCGTGGGCGCGCAACGCGGCGGCCTACGAGACGATCCGTTCGATGCCGTTCAACGCCGAGCTCGCCGCCGGCACGCTGCGGCAGGATCGCTTCCGCCACTACATCGTGCAGGACGCGCATTACCTGATCGGCTTCGGCCGTGCGCTGAGCCTCGCCGCCGCGAAGGCGCCGGACCCGGACGGGATCGTGCAATTCTCGCGCGCCGCGCAGGACGCCATCGTAGTGGAGCGCGCGCTCCACGGCGGTTTCTTCCGGGATTACGCGATCGGCCCTGAGACCTTCGCGGCGACCGCGCTGACGCCGGCCTGCCACCACTACGTCTCGTACCTGCTCGCCGCGGCCTATGCCGAGCCGTTCGAGGTCCTCTGCGCGGCCCTGCTGCCGTGCTTCTGGATCTACAAGGCGGTGGGCGACGACATCCTCGCCCGCGCCGCCGCCGACAACCCGTACCAGTCCTGGATCGACACCTACGCGGGCGACGAGTTCGCCGCTTCCGTGGCCGGGATGATCGCCGCCACCGACCGGGCCGCCGAGCAGGCGTCGCCGGTGGTGCGCGTGCGGATGCACGAGGCCTTCACGCAGGCCACCCGGCTCGAGTGGCTATTCTGGGACAGCGCCTATCGGGATGCGGCGTGGCCATTGTGACGATCCCGGGCCGGGCGTGACGCCACCGGACCTCAGTCGCCGGGCGATCCTGGCGGCGACGGCCGCCGCGGCCGCGTTCGGGCCCGTCCGGACCGGAGCCGCCGACGCGCCGGGTCCGATGGCCCAGGATCGCCCGGTCCGGATCGCCATGATCCTTTACCCGGGCATGACCGCCCTCGACGTGGTCGGCCCCCAGGCGCTGCTCGCCGGCCTCGCCCCCAACAGCCTGCACTGCGTGGCGCAATCCGCGGGGCCGGTCGCCAGCGACACGGGCTTGAGCCTGGTCGCGACCCACACGTTCGAGACCTGCCCGCCCGATCTCGACGTCCTGCTGGTCCCGGGCGGTGACGGCACCCCCGGGCAGATGTGCGACGCGGCCCTGCTGGGCTTCCTGCGGGCACGCGCCCCCGGCACGGCCTGGGTGACGAGCGTCTGTACCGGCTCGCTGATCCTCGGGGCGGCCGGCCTGCTCAGGGGCTACCGCGCCACCTCGCACTGGTGCGTACGCGACGCGGTGCTGCCGCTGCTCCGCGCCGTGCCGGTGGCCGAGCGGGTGGTGTTCGACCGCAACCGGGTCACCGCGTCCGGCGTCTCGGCCGGGCTCGATCTCGGGCTGGCACTCGCCGCCCGCCTGCGCGGCCCCGCCTATGCCCGCACTGCCCAGCTGGTCGCCGAATATGCCCCGGAGCCGCCGTTCCGGGCCGGGACGCCTGCTGAGGCCGGGCCGGCGATCGTCCGGGCGGCGGATGCGATCCTCGCCCCGTTGGTGGCGGGGTCGATCCGGGCGGCCCGGGGGGACTGAACGCCCGAAAGCGATGCAGCCGCGCCACGCTTCGCGCCGACGTTGTGCGGCGTCCTTGACGGGGCGCCCTGCGAACCGAACTGTGCCGTCAGGAACCGCCGGAGCCGCCATGTCCCTGATCGCACGCCTGCGCGCCTACGCGACCGAGGCTCTCGGGGTCGGCGCCTCCGAGCCGGTGGACGACACGCATCTGGCCGCGACCGCGCTGCTCGTACATGTGGCCCGGGTCGACGGGATCCTGGCGCCCGCCGAGAGCGACCGCCTGTCCCGGATCGTGCAGGGCCGCTACGCCGACGGGCCGGACGCGGCCCGGGCGCTGATCGAGCGCGCCGCGGCGATCGATGCCGAGACGCGCGACGTGGCGAGCCTCGTCGAGATGATCCCGCACGAGGCCAACACCACGGAGCGCCAGGAATTGCTGACCATGGCGTGGTCGGTGGCCGCCGCGGACGGCATCGTGGACGAGTTCGAGGAGGCGCTGGTCGAGCGCCTCGGCCGGTTGCTCGGCTTCGACGAGGCGGCGGTCACCGCGGCCCGGCGGACCGGGCAGCAGGGCGTCGGCGCCGTCTGACCGCGCGGGCCGGCCGATGATCGCCAGCCTCGCGCTGATCCTCCTCGCCCAGCTCGTCGGCGAGGTCCTGGCCCGGGGCGCCGGGGTGCCGGTGCCGGGTCCGGTGATCGGCATGGGGCTGATGTTCGCTTTCCTGCTGCTGCGCGACAGCCGCCTCGGCCTGCCCCGGATCCTGCCGCAGCCGCTGACCGACGGCACCCTCGAATCGACGGCGCGGGGGCTCCTGATGAACCTGTCGCTGATGTTCGTTCCGGCCGGCGTCGGCGTGGTCGGGCGGCTCGACCTGCTGCGGGCCCAGGGGCTCAAGCTCGCGATCGTGCTGGTGATCTCGACCGCCCTGTCGCTGCTGGTGACCGTGCTGGTGTTCCGCGCGGTCGCGTCCCGGGTCGAGCGGCGGCGACCGGACGGCGAGGCCTGAGCGGTGGCCGGCGATTTCTCGCTCTGGGTCTACCTCGCCGGCACGCCGCTGTTGTGGCTGACCGTGACGCTGACCTCCTACGTCCTGGCCGACCGGCTCGCCGCCGCCACCGGGCGCCACCCGATCGCCAACCCCGTGCTGATCACGGTGGTGCTGGTCGGCAGCGTCCTGGCGGTGACCGGCACGCCCTATCCGACCTACTTCGAGGGCGCCCAGTTCGTGCACTTCCTGCTCGGACCCGCCACGGTGGTGCTGGCGATGCCGCTCTACGAGCGCCGTGCCACGGTCCTGCGCGCCCTCGTGCCGATGCTGGCCGCCTTGGTGGCCGGCGCCGCCACGACCCTCGCGGTCGTGATCGCGCTGGCGCGCCTGCTCGACATCCCGCAACCGATCCTGATCTCGCTGGCGCCGAAATCCGTGACCTCGGGGGTGGCCATGGGCATCGCCGAAGCGCTGGGCGGCGACCCGACGCTGACCGCGATCCTGGTGATCCTCACCGGCATCATCGGTGCGATCCTGGTGACGCCGCTGATGAACGTCCTGCGGATCCGGGACATGCGCGCCCGGGGCTTTGCGGCGGGACTCGCCGCCCACGGCATCGGCACCGCCCGGGCCTTCCAGGTGAGCGAGACGGCCGGCACTTTCGCGGGCATCGCCATGGGACTCAACGCGTTCCTGACCGCGATCCTCGCGCCCCTGGCGCTGCACCTGCTGTTCTGAGCGTCAGCCGTCGAGCTGCCCGACGACCGCCTCCGCGAGCGACAGGCTCGACGTCAGGCCCGGGCTCTCGATCCCGAACAGGTGTACGATCCCGGGCAGCCCGTGCTCGGCCGGCCCATCGATCCGGAAGTCGGCCGCGGGCTCGCCGGGGCCGGTGAGCTTCGGGCGCAGGCCGGCATAGTCCGGGTACAGCACCCCGTCCGGCAGGCCCGGCCAGTAACGGCGGATCGCACCATAGAAGCTGTCCGCCCGCCGCGGATCCACCCGATAGTCGACCGTGTCCACCCATTCCACGTCGGGACCGAACCGGGTGCGGCCGGCCAGATCGAGGGTGAGGTGGATGCCCAGCCCGCCGTCGATCCGCGGCGCCGGATAGATCAGTCGCGAGAACGCCGGCTTGCCGGTGCACCCGAAGTAATTGCCCCGCGCCAGGCGCAGCACCGGCACCCGGTCGGCCGGGTAGCCCTCCGTGCCCGAAGCGAGCACCGGAGCCCCGAAGCTTGCGGCATTGATGACCGCGTCGAAGGCCATCTCGCCCGGCTCGCTGCCCCCGAACGCCGCGTGCCACTGGCCGTCCCGCCGGGACAGGCGCTCCACCGGCGTACGCAGCGCGAGGACGCCGCTGTGATCCTCGATGACGCCGAGCAGTGCCAGCATCAGCGCGTGGCTGTCGACGATGCCGGTCCGGGGCGCATGCAGCGCCAGGGTGCAGGCGAGCGCCGGCTCCAGCCGCCTCGCGGCTGCGGCGTCGAGAAGCTCCAGACCGGGGACGCCGTTCTCCTCGCCCTGCTTGCGGATCGCCGCGATCGCCTCGGCCTCCGCGGCGTCGGCCGCGACGATCAACTTGCCGCAGGCGCGATGCGGCACTCCGTGACTCGCGCAGAAGTTGTACAACCGTTCGGCACCGTCGACGCAGTGGCGGGCGCGCGCGGAACCGGCAGGATAATACATGCCGCCATGGATCACCTCGGAACTACGGGCCGAGACTCCAGTCCCGAAGGCATCCTCCGCTTCCGCCAGGATGACGGAGTGCCCGCGGATCGCGAAGGCCTGCCCCACGGCAAGTCCGACGACGCCGGCGCCAACGACAAGAACCTGCATCCGCAACCCTCTCGGCTGTCGCCCCGACCAAGCCGGTGAGTCCTCAATACTGCACCCAAGCGCGGATGAGGGCCCGCATCTTGATTCGGCGTTGACCCTAATTATCAATTCTAAGTAGAAACAGCGCCGCAATAGACACGCGCAGTGGTTGTAAGCGCGGTGAGTGGGCGCATAATGCAATGACGCGCTGCCCCAGGGCAGACCGGATTTCGTCCCCGGCGGCCATCTCGGGCACCCGGCAGTACAGCACCTCTAGCGGCCCGACAAAGCCGCATCTTCGGACAGGAAACCTTAGGAGATGACCATGCTGACGACCTCCCCGAGCGTCGAACTCGCTGCCAAGATCCTCAGCGCTTACGTGACCAAGAACAATGTGCCGGCCGGCGCTCTCCCAAGCCTCCTGTCCGAAGTCCATCGTTCGATCACTGCCCTCGACGTTCCGATGGAGCAGCCGGTCAAGCGGCCGACCGAGGCGCAGATCCGGGCCTCGATCCGGCCCGACACCATCATGAGCTTCGAGGACGGCAAGTCCTACAAGGCCCTGCGCCGGCACCTGACCCTGCGCGGCCTCACCCCCGAGGCCTACAAGGCGAAATGGGGCCTGCCGGTGGATTACCCGCTGGTCTCCGCGGCCTACAGCGCCCGGCGTTCAAAGATCTCGCGTGAGATCGGCCTCGGTCAGAAGCTGCGGATGCAGCAGGCGGCCGAGTAGTAGCGGCCCCTCACCGAACGTCGGGGCCGGCCGTACGTGTCATGGCCGGCCTTCCACCGCGGAGACCTCCTGGATCAGCAGGGCCACGAGACCGGACCAGCCGGTCTGGTGCGCCGCGCCGACGCCCCGGCCGGTATCGCCGTGGTAATACTCGTAGAACAGCACGAGATCGCGGAAATGCGGGTCGTCCTGTTCGATCCGGCTGTCCCCGTAGACCGGCCGATCGCCGCCCGGCGCGCGGGTCGAGAGACCGATGAGGCGGCGCGACAGCATCTCCGCGATCTCCTTGAGCGAGTAGGTCCGTCCCGAATGGGTCGGTGCCTCTACGCGGAAATCCGGCCCGTAATAGGCGTAGAACTGCTCCAGGCCGGCGATCAGCAAATAATTCACCGGCATCCAGACCGGTCCGCGCCAGTTCGAGTTGCCCCCGAACAGGCGCGAGCGCGACTCCGCGGGCTCGTAGGCGAGCCCCATGTCGCGGCCGTTCCAGGGGAAGCAGAACGGCTGGTCCGCGTAGCTGCGCGAGACCGCCCGCAGGCCGTGCGCGGACAGGAACTCGGCTGGGTCGAGGGCGCGGTGCAGCAGCGCCTTCAATCGGTGGCCGCGCAGCAGGGACAGCAGCACGGTTTGGCCCTCGCCCGGCACGCTCCAGCGCGAGACCAGGGTCGCGAGGTCCGGCCGGTTCTCGAGGAAGAACCGCATCCGGTTCCTCAGTGAGGGCAGCTTCTCCAGGTCGCGCGTGCTGATCGTCGTGACGGCGAAGATCGGGATCAGCCCGACCATGGTGCGGACCCGGATCGGCAGGCGGCTTCCGTCCCGGGCCTCGATCACGTCGTAGAAGAACCCGTCCGCCTCGTCCCAGACTCCGTCGCCGGTCGCCGCCGCGATGAGCAGGAAATGCTCGAAGAACTTCTCCGCCATGTCCTCGTAGGTCGGGTCCCGGAGCGCCAGCTCGATGGCGATGCGCATCAGGTTGAGCGCGTAGGCCGCCATCCAGGCGGTCGCGTCCGACTGAGTGAGGGTCGCGCCGTTGCCGACCGGCTTCGAGCGGTCGAAGATGCCGATGTTGTCGAGGCCGAGGAAGCCACCCTGGAACAGGTTGCGGTCGTCGGAATCCTTCCGATTCACCCACCAGGTGAAGTTCAGCGTGAGCTTGTTGAAGATCCGTTTCAGGAAGACGTGGTCCGGAAGGCCCGTCAATTTCCGGTCCAGCTCGAACACCCGCCAGGCGGCGAGCGCGTGGATCGGCGGGTTGGCATCGCCGAAGCCCCATTCGTAGGCCGGCAACGCCGCGTTCGGATGGGCATAGGCCTCGTCCACCAGGAGCAGCAGCTGGTTCTTGGCGAAGTCTGGGTCGAACAGCGCGAACACGATCGCCTGGAGGGCGAGATCCCAGGAGGCGAACCAGGGATATTCCCACGCATCCGGCATCGAGATGATGTCGTTGGCGCGCAGATGCGCCCAGTCGGCGTTGCGGCCGTGCCGGCGCTGGGGCGCGGGGGCCGGCTGGGCCGGGTCGCCCGCGAGCCACTCGCGCACGTCGTAATGGTAGAGCTGCTTGGACCAGAGCATCCCGGCCAGCGCCTGCCGCTGGACGAGCCGCATGTCGGGGTCGGTGATCGATGCTTGCAGGGCGGCGTAGAACGCGTCCGCTTCCGCCGCGCGGGTGGCGAACACCGCGTCGAAATCCGCGAACGGCTCGTCCGGGGCGGTCTCGGGTCGCAGGCGCAGCCGCAGCGTGCGGGTCTCGCCGGGGCCGAGATGCAGGTCGTAGCGCGCGGCGCATTTCGTGCCGGACAGGTGGTTGGCCGCCCCGGCCTCGCCCTGGACGACGCACCGGTCGATCCCGTCCTTGTAGAAACCCGCCTCCGGGCCGCTGCCGAACAGCCTATGGGTGTTGGTCTCGTTCTCGGTGAACAGCAGCGCGGCCGCGTCCTCGGCGAAGAAGCGCATCGGCGGCACGCCAGGATGACGCGCCCAGACCGACCCGTCCGAGCCCGCCTCCAGCTCCGGCTTGGCGGTCCCGGCCTTCCAGGACCACAGGTTCCGTGCCCAGAGCTGCGGCAGGAGGGTGAGGCCGGCAGCCTCCGGGCCGCGATTGGTCACGCTGACCCGCATCAGCAGGTCGTCGGGGGCCGCCTTGGCATAGGCGATCTCGACGTCGAAGTAGCGGCCCTCGTCGAACAGGCCGGTGTCGAGCAGCTCGAATTCCGGGTCGTCGAGGCCGCGGCGGCCGTTTTCCTCAACCAGGCGTTGATACGGGAACTCGGCCTGCGGATACTTGTACAGCATCCGCATGAAACTGTGGGTCGGGACGCCGTCGAGGTAGTAGTACAGCTCCTTCACGTCCTCGCCGTGGTTGCCTTCGGCGTTGGTGAGGCCGAACAGCCGCTCCTTCAGGATCGGATCGCGTCCGTTCCAAAGGGCCAGCGCGAGGCACCAGTTCAGATGCCGGTCGCCGAAGCCCCCGATGCCGTCCTCGCCCCAGCGGTAGGCCCGGGACCGGGCGTGATCGTGGGGCAGGGACTCCCAGGCATCGCCGTCGGCGCTGTAATCCTCCCGGACCGTGCCCCATTGCCGGTCGCTGAGATACGGCCCCCAGCACCGCCAGGCCGGATCGGTCCGCGCCTGTACGAGGCGCTGTCCCTCGGCGGTGTCGAAGAGATCCGGGACGCGGTTCGGCTCGCTCATACGGACGATGCTCCCGGTTCGGTGGCTGACTTCGTGCGCGGATATTGCCGCGGTTCTACGGGGACAAATGAATTCCAGCGCGCGACTTCTTCGGTCACGCTCATCCAACCTGCAAGCGGCGTTCTGGCGAACACAGGATAATCCATCCCGTCGTTCCGGGGCCGCAAAGCGGCGCCCCGGGATGACGGGTTGATGCTTCATGCGGCGACGTCAGACCTGAAATATCGGCGGATTGTATGTCCGTATGCGATTGCCCTGCTCGACCGCACCGAGCGTCCTCACCCGACGGACAGGATGCGCAACCCGTCCGGCCCGGCATCGACCGTCAGCGCCCGGTAATCCGGAATCGTCGCGTGCGTCGTCTCGATTGGCGCGTGGTGGGTCGCGGTGACCACCACGACGCTGGCGCCCGCCGCCTCGCCGGCCTGGATGCCGGCTGGCGCGTCCTCGAAGACGAGGCAATCCGAGGCCGCCACGCCCAGGCGCTCGGCACCCAGCAGGAAACAATCCGGCGCGGGCTTGCCCCGGGCGATATCTTCGGCGGCGATCAGCAGGGTCGGGACCGGCATGGTGGCGGCGTCCAGGCGGCGCAGGGCGAGCGCCCTCGGCGCCGAGGTCACGATCGCCCAGCGCTCCGGCGGCAGCGCGCGCAGGAACGCCCGGGCCCCCGGGATCTCGACGATGTCGCCGACATCGTCGATCTCGGCCCGGGTGATCGCCGCGGCCTCGGCCTCCGGGTCGACCCCGGGCAGGCCGAGCCGGCGGATCGTGTCCACCGAGCGGACCCCGTGAATGGTCGGCAGAAAGGTCGCCACGTCGAGGCCGTGGCCCTGCGCCCAACGCGTCCAGGCGCGCTCGGCGGAGGCGATCGAGCTGATGATCGTGCCGTCCATGTCGAACAGGAAGGCGGCGAAGCGGCGCGTCGGCGGGATTCGGGGCAGGATTTGAGATGTCATGCCCGGAGGGCTACGCGGACCCGGGCGGGCGGACAACCGCGCCGCACGCACGGCCGCCGTCCGTCCGGTCATCGCCAGCCGGCGTCAGGTGTCCGAGGTCTCGGAGCCCGGCGCCTGACGGTTGGCCGCGTGGTCCTGGTATTGGTCGGTCTGGACCGCCTTGCTGTCGAGCCCGCGCTCGTCGCTGTGGCGGGACTTGTCCCGGTTGCTCAGGACATCGTTCTCGCCCAGCACGCCGTCCGGAAGCTCGGTCATGCCGCCGGTGCCCGAGCTCTTGCCCTGACCGCCCGGTCCCATGTGGTGCTTGTCGGCCTTCGCCATGTCACGCTCCTCATCATCCAGGTGGTGTGGACGCCGGGAGATGGAGTCCGGGATCGGCGCGACAAGGCGGCCGGGTGCAGACGCCGTGGCCGCAGGGGCGAGCGCTTCACGGGCCGACGCCGATGGTGTAGCGCGGATACAACCCTGGACCGGATCCGGTCCGTACGCGCGAAAACCGTATCAGAGCCATGCCGAGCCGCATCTACGCCACCTTCGCCCGGGCCCGCGCGGAGAACCGGGCCGTCCTCGTCACCTACGTGATGGCGGGCGATCCCGATCCGGAGACCTCCCTGGAGGTCCTGAAGGCGCTGCCCGGCGCCGGCGCCGACATCCTGGAGTTCGGCCTGCCGTTCACCGACCCGATGGCCGACGGCCCGGCGATCCAGGCCGCGGGCCTGCGCGCCCTCAAGGCCGGCCAGGGTGTCGCCGGCACGCTCGACCTCGTGCGCCGCTTCCGGGCGGAGAACGACGGCACGCCGATCGTGCTGATGGGCTACTTCAACCCGATCCACACCTACGGGGTCGAGCGGTTCCTCGACGACGCGGTGGCGGCCGGTGTCGACGGGCTGATCGTGGTCGACCTGCCGCCGGAGGAGGATACCGAGCTGTGCCTGCCGGCTTTGGCCAAGGGGCTCGCCTTCATCCGGCTCGCCACGCCGACCACCGACGAGCGCCGCCTGCCGGCCGTCCTCGCGAACACCGCGGGCTTCGTCTACTACGTGTCGATCACCGGGATCACCGGCACGGCGACGCCGGATTTTGGCAAGGTCTCGGAGGCGGTCGCCCGCATTCGCCGCCACACCGACCTGCCCGTGGTGGTGGGGTTCGGGGTGAAGACCGGCGCCCACGCGACGGCGATCGCCAAGGGTGCCGACGGCGTCGTGGTCGGCTCGGCGCTGGTGGACACCCTGGTCCGCGGGCTGGATTCCGAGGGCCGGCCGCAAGCCGGCACCGTCCCCGCGGTGGCGGCCCTGGTCCGCGAACTCGCGGCCGGCGTGCGCGCGGGCGGCGCGGACCGGGCGGCCTGAACCCCGGATCACCGCGCGCCCTGGCGGCGGCGAACACGGCACCTGATATCAGCGCGAGCTTGAAGCGAACGGACGCGAGTCGATGGTCGAACCGATGAACTGGATCTCGGAGGTCGTGCGCCCCCGGATCAAGACCCTGTTCAAGCGCGAGACGCCGGAGAACCTCTGGGTCAAGTGCCCGGATACCGGCCAGATGGTGTTCCACAAGGAGGTGGAGGCCAATCACTGGGTGATCCCCGGCTCCGAGCATCACCTCAAGATGAGCGCCGCCGCGCGCCTCAAGATGATGTTCGACGAGGGCACCTGGATCGACGTGGCGCTCCCCGAGGTCGCCGTCGACCCGCTCAAGTTCCGCGACGAGAAGCGCTACGTCGACCGCCTCAAGGAGGCTCGCGCAAAGACCGGCCTGCAGGACGCGTTCAAGATCGGCTTCGGCCGGGTCGGCGGCCTGCCCATGACGCTGGCGGCACAGGAATTCGGCTTCATGGCCGGCTCGCTGGGCATGGCGGCCGGCGAGGCCTTCGTCCGCGGCGCCGAGACCGCCCTGGAGAAGCGCACCCCCTACGTGCTGTTCTCGGCCTCCGGCGGGGCGCGCATGCAGGAGGGCATCCTGTCGCTGATGCAGATGCCCCGGACAACCGTGGCGGTGCGCCGGCTGAACGCCGCGCGCCTGCCCTACATCGTGGTGCTGACCAACCCGACCACCGGCGGCGTCACCGCCTCTTACGCCATGCTGGGCGACGTGCACCTGGCCGAGCCGGGAGCGCTGATCTGCTTCGCCGGCCCCCGGGTGATCGAGCAGACCATCCGGGAAAAGCTGCCGGACGGCTTCCAGCGGGCCGAGTACCTGCGCGAGCACGGCATGGTCGACCAAGTGGTCCACCGGCACGCCCTCAAGGAGACGATCGCACGGATCTGCGGCCTGCTGACCAACGCCGCGACGCCCGAGACGCCGGTCGTCCCCGCCCAGGCGGCGGCTTAGGCCACGCCATGGCCTCCTCCGATGCCCTCATGGCGCGATTCCTCGCGCTCCATCCGCGCACCATCGACCTGTCGCTGGGGCGGATCGAGCGCTTGCTGGCCCGGCTGAACCACCCGGAGCGGCGCCTGCCGCCGGTGATCCACGTCGCCGGGACCAACGGCAAGGGCTCGACCATCGCGTTCATGCGGGCGATCCTGGAGGCCGGGAGCCTGGCGGCCCACGTCTACACCTCGCCGCACCTCGTGCGGTTCCACGAGCGGATCCGGCTCGGCGGCATCGGCGGCGGCCAGTTCGTGGACGAGGATCGGCTGGCCGACGCGTTCTCGCGTTGCGAGGCCGCCAACGACGGCCAACCGATCACCATGTTCGAGATCACCACGGCGGCGGCCTTGCTGCTGTTCTCCGAGAGCCCGGCCGACGTGCTGCTGCTCGAGGTCGGGCTGGGCGGCCGGCTCGACGCCACCAACGTCATCGCCCAGCCGGCCTGCGCGGTCGTCACGCCGATCGGGCGCGACCATGCCGAGTATCTCGGCGACACGGTCGAATCCGTGGCGGCCGAGAAAGCCGGGATCTTCAAGCGCGGCTGCCCGGCGGTGATCGCGGCGCAGGATTATGCCGAGGCGGACGCCGTGCTCTGCCGGCACGCCGAAGCCGTGGGCGCGACCCCGATCCGGGTCGGCAACCAGGATTTCTCCGCGCACGACGAGCGCGGCCGCATGGTCTACCAGGACGAGACCGACCTGTTCGACCTGCCCCGGCCGCGGCTCGCCGGGCGACACCAACTGGTGAACGCCGCCACTGCGATCACGGCTCTGCGGGCCGCTGGATTCGGCGATATCGGCAACGCCGCGCTGGAGCGGGGCCTCACGGAGGTCGATTGGCCCGGCCGGCTGCAGCGACTCGGCCGTGGGCGCCTCGCCGCACAGCTCGAGCCCGGCGCGGAGCTGTGGCTCGACGGCGGTCACAACATCGACGGCGGCCGGATCCTCGCCGCCGCCATGGCCGATCTCGGCGAACGCAGCGACGTGCCGCTGGTACTGATCGTCGGCTTGCTGAGCACCAAGGACGCCGACGGCTTCCTGCGCAACTTCGTCGGGCTGGCCCGGGCGCTCATCGCGGTCCCGATCACCACCTCGTTGGCGGCACGGCCGGCCGAGGAGGTGGCACGCATCGGCGAGGCGGTCGGTCTCTCGACCCGGACCGCCCCGAGCGTCGAGGCCGCCCTCGGTCAGGTGAAAGACATCGCCTTCGAGCAGCCGCCGCGGATCCTGATCTGCGGCTCGCTGTACTTGGCCGGACTTGTGCTCGCCGCCAACGACACGCCCCCCGTCTGATTCGGCGCGCGCCTTTGTCTTGAGCGCTGGCTTTTCTCGGCGTTTCGGTTAGTGGCCCGGCAAGCGCCGTCGATTCGCCGCATTCGGAGGCGCGAATTGCCTCCAACGGCTACGCTTTCACCCTGCTGTGGCAGCTTAGCTACATCCTCGTCAGGACCAATCGCCTAGCTTTGGCGTCGATCGGGCTTGTGCTGGGGATCACAGTAATGAAGACGCTTCTCACCTCTCTGGCGGCGTTCACCGCGCTGACCGCGGCGGCCACCGCCGCCGACCTGCCGCGCCGCGCTCCGCCGCCGGTGTTCACCCCCGTTCCGGTGTTCACCTGGACTGGCTTCTACTTCGGTATCAACGCTGGCTACGGCTTCGATGCCAGCAGCAGCGACAGCAACCGCGGCTTCGTCCAGACCGCCGGGAGCCCGGCCGTCCAGACCGCCGGTGGCCTTGTGCCGTACCGCGCCCTGGCGCCGCTCGGCTCCTCGCTGATCTACAACCGCAACAACCGCGAAGGTTTCTCGGGCGGTGGTCAGATCGGCTACAACTATCAGTTCACCCCGGGCTCGGGTATCGTGATCGGCTTCGAGGCCGACGCCCAGTACCTCGATTTCGGTGGCCGTCCGCGCTACGCCACGAACGCCGGCGCCATCAACCCGTCCTTCGTTCCGGTCAACGGCACGCTGAACACGCTGGACTTCTTCGGCACCGTGCGCGGCCGCCTCGGCTACGCCTTCGACAAGACCCTCGTGTACGCCACCGGCGGCTTCGCCTACGCCACCGGCACCGATGACGGCGCCCGCGTCGGCCTGCAGAACTTCGCCGGCCGTCGGGACGACTTCAAGACCGGCTACACCGTCGGCGGCGGCGCCGAGTTCGCGCTCCCCACCGATTCGTTCCTGAACTTCTTCCGGTCCTCGGCCGTGACGTTCAAGGTCGAAGGTCTGTACGTGAGCCTCGACCGCAACCGCACCGGCCTGCCGCTGGTCGGTGCTGCCGTCACCGGCGCTGGCGTCCTGCCGGTCTACTCCGTTGCCACGTCCAGCCGGAACACGAACGACTTCGCCGTCGTCCGCGCCGGTCTGAACTACAAGTTCGGCTCGTACTAAGACCGAGCGCATGGTCCCGGGCGCAAAGCCCGGGACTTGAAAACGGGTCTCGAAACGGAGAAAGCCCGGCCTCTCGGCCGGGCTTTCTTTTTGACGTGACACCCGAAAATGTCAGTCGCTTACGCGACCTGCGCGCCGATCCAGCGGGAGAGGTCGCCCTTCGGGGCAGCGCCGACCTTCTGGTCGACCCGCTCGCCGTTCTTGAACAGCAGCAGCGTCGGGATCGAGCGGATGCCGTACTGGGCGGCGATCTGCGGGTTCTCGTCGACGTTGACCTTGGCGATCTTCACCTTGCCCTGGAGATCGGTGGCGATCTCTTCGAGCGCCGGGCCGATCTGGCGGCAGGGGCCGCACCATTCCGCCCAGAAATCGACCACGACGGGCTCGGCGGACTTGAGAACGTCCTGCTCGAAGCTCGCGTCGGTTACTTTGACCGTCGCCATAACGTCACCTTTCAGAACCGGCCGCCGATCGGGCGGCCTCGGACGGGCAGGGGCCCGCGCGGTTCGCTCAGACTTGGCGACGGGCCGCCGCGCGGTCAAGAAGCCGCGCAGGCCGCACGGCGCGGCGGCACGGGAGGCGCGTCACGATGTGCGCTGGCGCATGCGGGACCGGGGGGCTGAGAGAACGCCCTTTCGGAAAAGACCGTCGCGGTGCGGTTTTTTTCCCGAGCGGACGCTTTTCGCGGTCCCCCCAAAAACATCGTTTCGAACGTCGGCCGCTGGATGTCCGAAAACGACTATGCGCGATCCCGGAGAAGCGACTCAGTCAACCACACCGGACTGAGATCGCGCGTCGCCCTGGCTTGCCGCGCTGCGGCTCCAATCACGGCGTGCGCCGGGAGACCGGATTGATTCGATCGGGCGCCATCGGTCCCGGGCGCAGCCGTCCCGACTCGGACATGCGGAAGTCAGCCCTCGATTCCGGCTTGGTCCAGCGCCGACCGGATATCGGCTGCGCTCAGCGTCCGGATCACCGGACCCGACGTCCAGATCAGCATCGGCCGAATCGTCCGGTCCGGATAAATCTCGCCGAGCAGGTGCGCGTAGAGCGCGATCTGTCCGGCTTCCGTAGGCGGTAGCGGTGCATCCTCGGGCGGTGGGCGGCCGGTCTTGAAGTCGGCGATCCGGATCGTGTCGGCCGCGACGGAGAGGCGGTCGACGCGGCCCTGCACCACCCGTTCGCCGCCGCCGGCCATGACGCGGCCGGACAGGTTCACCTCCGCTCGGGCGTCGGCTGCGAACAGGGGGGCGAGGTCCGGATCGTCGATGATCCGCATCACCGACCGGACGATGCCCGAGGTTGCAGGCCGCGGCAGGCCGGGGGCGCGGGCTCGCACGAAGGCGAGGCCGGCCGCCTCACGGCGTCCGGGCTCGACCCGGGGCAGGTGCTGCAGCAGGGAATGGATCAGGATGCCCCGATGCCGCGCCTGGGCGTCCGCGAGGCGCGGCGGGGGCACCCGGGTGCCGTCGGCCGCCTGCAGGGCGCCGGACGGGTTGAGGACCGGGATCTCTGGTTCCGGCGGCACGGGGCTGCGCAGCCAATCCGGCTCCGGCTTCGTCATCGCGATCGGCGACGGCGTCTCCGGCGGACGGTGCTGCGTCTCGACGCCGTCCTGCCAGAGCGTTGCGGGTCCGTAGGGCAGCTCCAGGGCCTGCCCGGTGCCGAGGGCGGCTTCCAGCCCGGCCCGGACCATCCGGCACCAGGCGGCCTCGCTCTCGCGCTCGTGGCCCCGGAACGGCGCTACGATCAGCCGGTCGGCGGCCCGGGTCATCGCCACGTAGAGCAGGCGGTTGTGCTCCTGCCGCGCCCGGGCGAGCAGGGCCGCGCGGGCCTCGCCGGTGGCGGCGCAATCCTGCGTCTTCCCGCTGGACCAGACCGGCGGCAGCATCGCGCGGCCGGCCGGAAGCGGCAGCAGCGGCGGGTCGTTGCGCCCGAGCGGCTCGCAGCCGTCGATCACCACGACGACTGGCGCCTCCAAGCCCTTGGCTCCGTGCACGGTCATCACCCGGACCTCGTCGCGGCCCGATTCCATATCGCGCTTGACCGTGTGGCCGGCCTCGGCACCCACGTAGCGGGCCAGGAAGCCGCCGAGCGAGGGCGCGTCCTCGCCGGTCTCGGCCTGGGCGGCGGCGGCCAGGAAGACGTCGATGGCGTCACCGGCCTCGCCCCCGAGCCGGGCGACCAGCTTGGCCCGCCCGCCCTGCGGCCCGAGCAGCCGCGCGTAGAAGCCGAACGGGCCGTGCAGACCCGCCAGGGCGATCCAGTCCGAGAGCGCGGCGAGCCCGCGGATCGCCGCGGCATCCCCAGCCTCGGCGTGCCGGTGCAGGGAATCCTCGAGGGTCTCGGACAGGTCCCGGCGTGCGGCGAGCCGGACCAGATCCTCGTCGGTGAGGCCGACCAGCGGCGTCTTGAGCGCGGTGGCGAGCGTCAAATCGTCGGCCGGCAGCAGGCCGGCCCGTCCGGCGGCCACGAGGTCGGCCACCGCGATATGGGCCGAGACCTCCAGCCGATCCTGGCCGGCGACAGGGACGCCGAGGCCCTTCAGGGACCGGATCACCTCCTCGAAGGCCGGGCCGCGCTTGCGGACCAGGACCAGCACGTCGCCGGGCCGCCAGACCCGGCCGGTGGCGTCGCCCTGCATCGTCCAGGTGCGCACCGCCTGCGCGACACGCCGTGCGGTGACGATCGCCGGGGCGCTGGTCTCGGGCGCGTCCACGGGCGCCGTCCAGGCATCCGGCTCCGGGGCGGGCTCTGGCTCGGCGATCGGCCACAACTCGACGGCCCCGGGGGCGCCCGGCCGGGCGCTGGCATGAACGGTCCGACGGGCCACGTCTTCGAACGACAGGCCCTCGTTGTGCGCGTCGAGGGCGAATACCGCATCGACCGCCTGGAGCACCATCCCGGTCGAGCGGAACGACAGGGTCAGCGGCACGTCCTCGAACGTCAGGCCGGCCGCCCGCGATTCCTGGATCCAGGCCGCCCTGGTGAGCGCGAATTCCCGTGGCTCGGCACCCTGGAAGCCGTAGATCGACTGTTTCGGGTCGCCCACCGCGAACCGGGTCCGGGTCCCGGCCCGGGCGCCCTCGCCGGCGGCGAATTCCTGGGTGATCGCCCGCAGGATCTCCCACTGCTCCGGGTTGGTATCTTGCGCCTCGTCGACCAGCACGTGGTCGATGCCGCGGTCGAGCTTGTACAGCACCCAGCCGGCCCCGACCCGGGCCAGCAGGTCCAGGGCCTTGTGGATCAGGTCGTCGAAATCGAGCGCGCCGAGCCGGGCCTTCTGGGCCTCGACCCGGCGGTGGATCTCGGCGGCGAGCTGGAACAGGGCCTGGGTGCGGGCATGCGCCCGCGCGGCGCGCAAGCGATCGAACAGCGGTTCCAGCCGGTCGCGCTCGGCGATCAGGCTCGCCTTCACGTCGGGTGGGACACCCTTTGTGCCGAGGCTGGTGTCGGCCTTGGGCTCGTCCTTCTGGGTGAAGAACACCCCACGGTAGAGATCGAGCGCCTCGGACCGGTCCGGCAGATCCTCGGATCGCGCCCGCTCGGCCTCGGCCCCCGCCAGGGCGTCGGCGAGCTTCTCGTCGTTGGCCTTGCCGGTGCGCAATCCCGTGATCAGCGCCGGCCGGTCCTCGGGTCTGCAGCCCGGGCCGCCGTCCAGGATCGTGGCCTCGACAGCCTCCGCGTTCTCTTCGTCGGCTAGCCCGAGTGCCCCGTGCAGGTCTGCGAAGGAACGGTCCATAAGGGCGCGGTCGCCGATCAGACTTCGCGCACGCAACGCCGAGCGGATCGCCGCCCGCAGGGTGTCGCCCGTCGCCTCCGGGGTGACCCGCGCCAGCGCCTCACTGAGCGGCGTGTCGCCATTCGACACCGCATCGGCCAGCACGTTGGCCATCTCGATGTCGAAGATTTCCCGGGCCTTGGTCTCGTCGAGCACCACGAACCGCGCCGGAACGTTCGCCTCGAACGGGAACATGTGCAGCAGCCGTTCGCACAGGGCGTGCAACGTCTCGATCTTCAGGCCCCCCGGCGTCTCCACCGCCCGGGCGAACAGCCGCCGCGCCATGCGCAGGCGCTCGGCGTCGGCGCGCTCGCCGGTCAGCGCCACGAGCTCCGCCGCCAGCGCGGCATCGTCGAGCGTCACCCAGCGGCCGAGCAGGCGGAACACCCGGATCGCCATGTTGGCGGCCGCCGCCTTGGTGAAGGTCAGACACAGGATCCGGCCCGGGGGCGCCCCATCGAGGAGCAGCCGCACGACGCGGTCGGTGAGCACCTTGGTCTTGCCCGCACCGGCATTGGCCGACACCCAGGCCGAGGCGCGGGGATCGGCCGCCCGGCGCTGGTTGGCCTGGGTCAGGTCGTCGACGACGAAGGGTCTGGACGCGGGTACGCTGCTCAAGGTCTCGTCCGGGTCGGCTGGCGGACCTCTCTACAACAGAAACGCCGCCGCGGGCCGAGCAAGGCGTCACACCGGGCGTTGCGGGATTGCCCCCGGCGCAGCCGCGCCGCATGGATGCAGCCACCCGCCACGCGACACCGAAAACGCCCGTGACCCAGCCGACATCCGAGCCGGCGCGCCCGCCGATCCGCTTCCGCGGCCGCTCCTTCATGGCCACCGTGCTCGCCCCCGTGCCGCCCGTGGCCGAGTGGCTCGGCGACCTCGACGCCCTGAACCGCCGCGCGCCCAACTTCTTCGCCGGCCGGCCGGTGATCCTCGACCTCGCCGGTCTGCGACTCACCCGCGAGGATCTCGACGGCCTGCTCGCCGAACTCGCCGTCCGCCGGATCGCGATCCTGGGCATCGAGGGCGCGCCGCCCGTGATCCTCACCCCCGAACTGCCGCCGGCGCTCTCGGGCGGCCGCCCGGCCGGCGAGGTCGCCACCCCGGGTGAGGATGCGCCCGCCGAGCCGGCCGCCAAGGAGATCGCCCGGTCGCTGATCCTGGATGCGCCGGTGCGCTCGGGCCAGACCGTGCTGCATCTCGAAGGCGACGTGACTGTGCTCGGCGCCGTGGCCTCGGGGGCCGAGGTAATCGCGGGCGGGTCGATCCACGTCTACGGTGCCCTGCGCGGCCGCGCGGTCGCGGGCGCCGCCGGCAATCCCGGCGCTCGGATCTGGTGCCGTCGATTCGAGCCGGAACTGGTGGCGATCGACGGCCTCTACCGCGCCGCCGACGACCTCGACCCGACCTTCCAGGGGCAGGCCGTGGAGGTGCGGCTCGTGGAGGACGCGATCAAGCTCAGTCTTTTCGAGCGCGGGTAAGGAAGCGACTTACCATCTTCCCGGGCGCCCGCCCGACGAACGGTCGGAATCCATTTCCCCGCCGGATGGTCTGACGCCGGACTATGCGAAGATTTGACGGTTCGATCGCAAACGCGAGGCCTGAAACAGCGCCGCGAGAAATACGTTTTCTTGTCGATGTTTAAAACGAACTAGCCGACCCCTCAGGCGCTCGCGTGCCGACGGGCGGGACGCAAACGCTGAGGTGCGGATTGTCCCCGATGACGGGGTCCAAGGACCGCACAGATCCGCCGATACCAGGATCCCGGCAGAATTTGCCGACCGGATCCAAAACTTAACCCTTCGGTAACCATGCCAGCCGTCAATGGTCCGGTAAGGACTCTTAACGGGCCGACATGAGCGAAACCCTCCCCGAGCCGATCGACGACCCGCAGACCGCCCCCGCGGCGGCTCCTGCGCCCCGGCCGCTCAGCCTTCGCGGGCGGGCGTTCAAGGGCCTCGCCCTCACCCCCGAGCCGCCGCTTCCCGAGTGGCTTGCGGGCCTCGACGCGGCGCTGAAGCGCTCGCCAACCCTGCTGAAAGGCCGGGCCGTCATCCTGGATTGCGCCCAGTTCAAGCCTGAGCCGGACGCGCTCGAAACGTTAATGAACGAACTCAAGGCCCGTGGCATCACGGTTCTGGGGATCGAGGGGATCGACGCCGTCGCTGCTGGATTCCCACCGCTGCTGGTGCAGGGGCGTCCGTCGGACACGGTCGAGATGCCGGCGGCGCCCGCCGAGCCGGAGCCGCAGGTGGTCACCTCGATCACCGTCGAAGGCTCGGTCCGCTCCGGTCAGAGCGTGATCAACCCGACCGGCGACGTAACCGTGATGGGGTCGGTCTCCTCGGGGGCCGAGATCCTCGCCGGCGGGTCGATCCACGTCTACGGCGCTCTGCGCGGTCGCGCGATCGCCGGTGCCGCGCGCAACCCGCGCGCACGAATCTACTGCCGCAAGTTCGAGCCCGAGTTGCTGGGGATCGACCGCCTTGTGCGGACGGCGGAGGACATGGGCACGGCCCTGCGCGGCAAGGCCGCTCAGGTCTGGCTCGATGGCGGCAACATCCGAATGGCAAGCCTGGATTAATCCAGTTCTGGATCAAGGGAGATCGACGCGTGGCAAAGGTTCTCGTCGTCACATCGGGCAAGGGCGGCGTCGGCAAGACGACGACGACCGCGGCCCTCGGAGCGGCCCTGGCACAGGGTGGACAGAGCGTGTGCGTCGTCGATTTCGACGTCGGCCTGCGCAACCTCGACCTGGTCATGGGTGCCGAGCGCCGGGTAGTCTATGACCTCATCAACGTCGTCAACGGCGACGCAAAGCTGCCGCAGGCCCTGATCAAGGACAAGCGGCTCGACACCCTGCACCTGCTGCCGGCCTCGCAGACCCGCGACAAGGACGCGCTCACCGATGCGGGCGTCGCCCGGGTGATGGAAGAGCTGCGTGACCGGTTCGACTGGGTGGTGTGCGACTCGCCCGCCGGCATCGAGCGCGGCGCCCAGCTCGCCATGCACCACGCCGACGTGGCCGTGGTGGTGACCAATCCCGAGGTCTCCTCGGTGCGCGACTCCGATCGGATCATCGGGCTGCTCGATTCCAAGACCGCCAAGGCGGAGAAGGGCGAGGAGATGGAGAAGCACCTCATCCTCACCCGCTACGACCCAATGCGGGCCGACCGCGGCGACATGCTCAAGACCGAGGACGTGCTCGACATCCTGTCGATCCCGCTGCTCGCAATCATCCCCGAGAGCCAGGAAGTGCTGCGCGCTTCGAACCTCGGCTGCCCGGTCACCCTCAACAACCCCCTCTGTGCCCCGGCGCGGGCCTACGCCGATGCGGCGCGCCGGCTGAAGGGCGAGGACGTGCCGATGAGCATGCCGACCGAGCGGAAGTCGTTCCTCGACAAGCTGTTCATGCGGAGGGCGGCATGAGCATCCTCGGCATCTTCCAGAAGCGCAATTCCGGCGCGGTCGCCCGCGACCGCCTGCAACTGATCCTCGCCCACGAGCGCGCCGAGTCGGGTCGCCCCGACCTGGTGATCCAGCTCCGCGAGGAGATCCTGGCGGTGATCGCCAACCACGTCTCGGTCGAGCCGGACAAGGTGAAGGTCACCCTGGAGCGCGGCGAGGGCGTCTCGACGCTGGGCCTCGACATCGAGCTTCCGCTCGGTGCCTCGGCCAAGCTCGATGCGAAGCTGGCGGCCAAGCTCGCCGAGGTCGCGGCCAACAAAGTCGGGCGCAAACCCGCCGCCAAGAAGGCCGCTTGAGCCGGGCCGGGATCGTCACCGCCTGCACGAACCTGCGCAAGCCGCGCCCGCGAAGCCGGGCGCGGCTTCGTCATGTCGATCTCGACCACGCGTGGTTGCGCCCCATCTCGCTTCGGCGGCGATAGGCCGTCGATCGCGTCGGGAGAATGGACCGTGCCGAGCGCCACCACGGATGACGGGATCCGCCTCCATTACGAGGAGAGCGGACGCGGTACGCCGCTGATCTTCGTGCACGAGTTCGCGGGGGACCACCGCAGCTACGAGGCGCAGCTTCGCCATTTTAGCCGACGCTATCGCGCCATCGCGTTCAACGCCCGGGGTTACCCGCCGTCCGACGTTCCGGACGCCGTCTCGGCCTATTCGCAGGCCCGCGCCGCCGACGACATCCTGGCGATCCTCGATCATATCGGCGCTGCGCGCGCCCACGTGGCCGGAATCTCGATGGGCGCCTTCGCGACCCTGCACTTCGGGCTGCGCCATCCCCACCGCGCCCTGTCCCTGTGCCTCGGCGGCTGCGGCTACGGCGCGGAACCCGACCGGCAGGACCTGTTTCGCGCCGAGGCCGAGGCAACCGCGACGATCCTGCGGCGGGATGGCATGGAGGCTTTCGCCGAGCGCTATGCCTACGGGCCGACCCGGGTCCAGTTCGAGACCAAGGATCCCCGCGGGCACGCCGAATTCAAGCGCATGCTGGCCGAGCATTCGGCGACCGGATCGGCCAACACCCAGGCGGGTGTGCAGAAGGGACGACCGTCATTGTACGACCTGCAGAATGCGCTGGCGCAGATCGCCGTGCCGACTCTGATCGTTTCCGGCGATGAGGACTGGCCCTGCCTCGCTCCGAGCCTGATGCTGAAACAGGTCATCCCGTCGGCCGCGCTGGCGATCCTGCCCAATACCGGCCACGCGCTCAGCGTCGAGGAGCCCGACGCCTACAACCGCCTGCTGGGTGAGTTCCTGGCTCAGGTCGAGGCCGGGCGCTGGCCGCTGCGGGATCCGCGGGCGATCTCGACCACCATCACGGGTATCAAGGGCTGACCGGCTCCCGCGGGATGAGCCGGAACTTCGCGAAGCGCTGAGGCTGCGTGGTGACCACGGCGTGGGGCAGGATCGGTTCCCGGTCCTCCAGTTCGAGCCGGAACCGGGCCAGCAGCCGTGCCAGCGACAGCACCGTCTCGATCAGCGCGAATTGGGCGCCGATGCAGACGCGCGGGCCGGCTCCGAAGGGCAGGTAGGAGAACCGCGCCGGCGGCTTCGCGTCGGGCAGGAAGCGTCCGGGGTCGAACGCTTCCGGGTCCGACCAGAGCAACCGGTGCCGGTGAAGCACCCAGGGGCTGACCATCACGATGTCGCTCTTCCTGACCGGATGGCCGGCGAGGGTGTCCGGGCCGAGCGCCCGCCGCACGATCACGAACGCCGCCGGGTACAGACGCAGGGTCTCGTCCACCGTCGCCCGGATCAGTGGCAGGCGCCCGTCGCTCTGGCAGCCGGTCGGACTGCTGAGGTCGGCGGCCCGCGCCTCGGCGGCAAGCCGCTCCTGCAGTTCGGGGGCGAGCGCCAGCATGTAGGCGGCCCAGAACAGGGTGCCGGCCGTGGTCTCGTGGCCGGCCAGGATCATGGTTGCGACCTGGTCCCGCAATTCGGCCGCACTGAACGGCGCGCCGGTATCGGGGTTGCGGGCGGTGGCGAGCAGGTCGAGCAGGTCTCCGGAATGGCCCTCGTCCCGTGCCGCAGCCTGGCGGGCCGCGATGATACGGTCGAGGAACGGGATCCACCGTCGCCGGAACCGCCCCCGGGCCCAATCGAGCGGCACCGGCCAGCCGGGCGGGATCACGATGTCGAGGAGGTGCGGGCGGCCGATCTTGACGCTGTACTCGGCGATGAAGTCGCGCAGCTCCGGACCGTACCGGTCCATCCCGACCGAGAACATGCTCCGCCCGGCGATCTCGAGCGCCAGCCGATGGAAGGCTGCGAACAGGTCGATCGGACCCTCGGCCGCCTCGGAGACGATGCGATCCATCCCGTCGTTCACGGCAGCGGCGATGTGCGGCACGAGGCCATCGATCGCCCGGGGCGTGAATGCCGGCGCCAGTGTGCGGCGCTGGTGGCGCCAGGCCGAGCCTTCGCTGATCAGCAGGCCGTCGCCCAGGATCGGCCGCAGGATCCGCATCGTTCCGGTGGTGCGGGCGTAATTGGCCTGGTTCTCCACCAGGAAGTGCCGGATCGCCTCGGGGTCGTTCAGGACGTAGCTCGACCGCCCGAGCAGGCCGCGGCGGGTGATCGGCTCCTCGAACGCGCGCCGGGGGAAGCCTGCAAGGCCATTGTCGCGGATGGAGCGTAGATAGTCCGGAAGCGGAAGCTCGCGCTCCGCCAGGGCCGGGTGCGGCGGCACCAGGCGCGGAAGGCCGGCGAGGCTCGGATCCGTCCGGTCCGAAGTCGCGATCGCGTCCGATGATGGGGGCATGTCGGCCCATTCTGTGCCGGAGTCGCGCCGGACTGTAAACCGTCGGATCGCCCCGGTCGTGCGCCCCGGCACCGTCAGGCGCGACTCACTCGGCGGCGTTGCGCAGGCGGGACTCGTTCGGCCGAAGCTGCAATCGTGCTGGGAAGCGGGCCGCCTCGGCCTCGCTCGACAGGCTCGCCACGAGACTGCCATGGGGTAGCACCGCGCCCGTCACGTCGAGCAGCGTATCGACCCCACGCTCCAACTGCTCGCTCACCCGGTCCACCACCAGGATCTCCGGATCGCGCAGCAGCGCCCGTGCCAGGCCGATCCGGACACGCACCCGCTCGGTGAGCAGCTGGCCGCGATTGCCGACCTGCTTGTCGAGGCCACGCCGCTGGACCGGGCGCTCCAAGTCGAACTCGCGGAACACCGCCCGGGCCTCGCGCTGGATGATCGCCTCGCCGTGCATGCGCGCCGTGTCGATACGGCCGAACAGCAGGTTGTCGAGGACGGTGCTGCGCGGATTGATCCGGTTCGGGTCGTACGATTCGATGTCGCAGCCGTCGTGCCCGTGCATGAACGCCTGGACCACGCCCCGCGCCCCGACGATCCGGAGCAGGAGCGGCTGGTCGAGCAGGCCGAAGCGCATCCGCGGCTCGACGTAGGCGAGGGCGAGCGCCATGAACGCCACGCTGTCCGCCTCGTCCAGCCGGCCCTCCGCGGGCAAGCGGGCGAGCCGGCGCAGGTAATCGGGCAGGGCGTCCGGGGTGATCAGCGAGAAGCGCCGGAACAGCGGGTGACCGGGCGGCACGTCGGCGAAGATGTCCTTGAGGTTCTGGGCGATCGCCACGCCCATGCGGTCGAGTTCGTCCAGCAGCTTCACCCGCTCCAGCGCTTCGCGGAACAGGCGCACCCCCGCGAGCCGTCGCGGATCCGTCAGCGTCGGGTCGCGCGGAACCCCGAACATCAGGTTCTCGGCGACGGTCGCCTGCGCGTTGAAGCTGCCCCGCGAGAACGGGATCACGAGGTCCGCGAGCCCACTCTTGGCGAAATGCTCGCGCAGATGCTCCCGGGCGGCGATCATGCGGCGGCCTGCCGGCGTGTCGTGGACGACCGTGCTCAGGGCTCCGAGGCCGAATCGATAGAGGTCGTCGCCGAGATCCAGGCGGAACATCAGGTCGAGCAGGCGTTCGTCGAGTTCGCGGGCATCGCGGACGCCGAACCGGGCGTAGTCAATCCAGGGATCGTCGATGCTGTCCGCCGGATTGCCGGTCTTCACCGCCTCGTTGATCCGCGTCTTGCTGAGATCGATGCCGCGGGTCCGCAGCGGCTGGATTCGCAGCCCGTACAGCAGGTTGTCGCGCACCGTCCCGGGGAACAGGACGGGTTCGAGATCCGCGAAGGCGATACGGCGGGAGCGGACGGCCCGCGGGAGGGTCGACAGGTCGTGATCGCCGACCCGAACCGTGCCGCCGGGCGGGACGCGCAGCCCAGCGAGCACCCGAGCGAATTCCTGTGCGATCGGCCCCGGCGGCACCAGCGCGAGCCGAGACGGCAGATCGGCCTCGACGTCCGTGGTCTCGATCGGCAGCCCCCCCTGGGGATCCCGCAGCGCCAGCGCCTCCACGCGCAGCGGTCCGCCGAGGCGTGGCAGTGTCGCCCGCGAGTCCCGCTCCGCCGGCTGGAGGCGCTGCGGCCCGAAATGCGCCGCCACGGTCTCGTACTTCACCTCGACGTCGAGGCGCTGCTGATCCCAGTCGATCAGCTCCTTCAGGGGAGGTGGGAGATCGCGATAGGCGGCGAGCACCGCCACGAGCTGGCCGATATCGAGCTCGCCCTTGAGCGCGAACACGCCGCCGATTGCGTAGAACAGGAACGGCGTCACCTGCGCGAGCAGGTTGTTCAGGTACTTGACCGCAAATTTTCGCCGATAGATGCGCAGGCGCAGGTCGTAGAGGCTGTACAGCCGGCCGCCGATATCGGCCCGTTCCCAACGTCCGGTGTCGTTGAGCGTCACCGCCGGCAGGCCGTCGAGCACTTCGGCGACCCGGCCCGCGAGGTTGCGGGAGGCGATCTGGCGCTGGCGGCTCAGCAGGATGATCTGGCGCCGGAGGCGCGGGATCACGGTCATCTGCACCGCCACCATCCCGCCGGCCGCGAGGCCGAGCCAGATGTTCTGCATCATGATGAACGCCAGGGCGGTGGCTGCCTGGGTTCCCAGGAAGACCGGCACCACGATCGCGTCGCCGATGAACGAGCCGATCGGCTCGACCTCGTCCCGGATGATCGTCGCCGTCTCTGAGGATTTCACCTCCCGCTGCGCCTCGGGGGTAAAGCGCAGCATCAGGGAGAACAGCTGATAGCGCAGCCGGCGCAGCATCCGCTCGCCCAGAATACCCTTCTGCAGGTTGATCCAGAACTTGAAGGCGCCGTTGATCAGGACGAGCGTGAGGAACAGGGTCGAGAGGCCCAGCAGCAGCTCGAACCGGTCGAACTGGAAGCCCTCGAACAGCCGCGTCGTCCCGCCGCCCAGCAGGTCCGGCCAATCGATCGTGATCTCCAGGAAGGGTGCGGTCGCCTCGCCGTGCGCGAAGGCCTTGCCGGTGATGGCATCGTTGACGATGCGCTTGGGCAGATCGAGGGAGGCGAAGTAGAACGGCAGCGAGGCCAGGACCACCGCGCAGATCTTGAGCTGGTCGGCCTTCGAGTAGCGCCAGATATACGGGAAGAGCCGCGGCTCAAGCTCGCGCATCGGATCCGTCCGGTGAAAGCCCGTCCTGGCGAAATCGATGCGAGCCGGGTGTGCGCGCACGCACAGATCTGAGCGAAAACTCCATCGAACGACGCGGTTCCATCCCTCGGGCTCGACGCCGCGCGCGATCGTCAGCGCGGCGGCACGATGACGTCACTGCCCTGAGGCCGGACGGCAGCGTCATCGCGGCGTCATATAGGGCATGCCGGCCACCCGGCGGCACCCTTCGATCACGGAACGGCTACCAGCGAAGACTGCGCGTCCGTACGGCGCTGCGGATCGGAGCGATCGCTTCAGGTCGCCTTGAACGCACCAGCTCCGGCCGGCGCATCTCGGCCGCACCACCGGAGGCGCGCGACACGATCGACGCGGCGCCGAATCGAGGCGCGCGGCCGACGCGTCCATGCCGCTGCCGATCGCCGTCTCGCGTGCCGTTCTTCTATGCCTGGTCATCGGATCCGCCCGTTTGGGCCCATGTCCCGCTGCCGGTCTCGGACGGGGAGGGGCGGCGAATCGCCACCGCCAGCCGGCCCGCGCGGACGACGGTCGATCGCCAATGGAACGACGCCCGACAATCACCGTAGCCGGCGTCCGCGAAGATACACGTGTGCGAGCGCGCGAATTTCGATTTCTTCCGCCAGTGAATTCTCTGTCGCGACCTGTGGTTTATTGGGGTATGGGCGTTCCGTAATACACCGGCATGCGTGCGGCGGCCTTGCCGCGGAGCGCGCGGGCTTATATTGCGACGCAACCATCACGACTCCGTACCTCACCCGGCGCGGACGGCCGCGCCGCGCGGCCGCCAGGGAGCCGGCACAACCCGTTTCGGGCCACCATGAATCTGCGCAACATCGCCATCATTGCCCACGTCGACCACGGCAAGACGACGCTCGTCGACAAGCTGCTGGCCCAGTCCGGCACCTTCCGCGAGAATCAGCGGGTCGAGGAGCGGGCGATGGACTCCAACGACTTGGAGAAGGAGCGTGGCATCACGATCCTGGCCAAGGCGACCTCGGTCGTGTGGGAGGACACCCGCGTCAACATCGTCGACACCCCCGGCCACGCCGATTTCGGCGGTGAGGTCGAGCGCATCCTGTCGATGGTCGATGGCGTGATCGTGCTGGTGGATGCCGCCGAGGGGCCGATGCCCCAGACCAAGTTCGTGGTCGGCAAGGCCCTCAAGATCGGTCTCCGCCCGATCGTGGCGATCAACAAGGTCGATCGTCCGGATGCGCGCATCAACGAGGTGGTGAACGAGGTGTTCGACCTGTTCGCGGCGCTCGACGCCACCGACGAGCAGCTCGATTTCCCGATCTTGTACGGGTCAGGCCGCAACGGCTGGATGGCCGACACCCCCGAGGCGGATCCGTCGGTGGGCCTCAAGCCGCTGTTCGAACTCGTGCTCAAGCACGTGCCGCCGGCCAAGGTCGAGGAAGGTCCGTTCCGGATGCTCGGCACCCTGCTGGAGGCCAACCCGTTCCTCGGTCGCATCATCACCGGCCGCATCGCCTCCGGTACCGTCAAGCCGAACCAGCAGATCAAGGTATTGTCGCGGGACGGCAAGGTGGTTGAGACCGGCCGCGTCTCCAAGATCCTGGCCTTCCGGGGCCTGGAGCGTGCGCCGATCGATATCGGCGAGGCGGGCGACATCGTCTCGATCGCCGGCCTGATCAAGGGTACGGTGGCCGACACGTTCTGCGATCCCCAGGTGGACACCCCGATCCAGGCCCAGCCGATCGATCCGCCGACCGTGACCATGTCGTTCATCGTCAACGATTCGCCGCTCGCCGGCACCGAGGGTGACAAGGTCACCAGCCGCATGATCCGCGATCGCCTGTTCAAGGAGGGCGAGGGTAACGTCACGCTCAAGATCGAGGAAGCGTCCGACAAGGACTCGTTCTACGTGTCCGGCCGTGGTGAGCTTCAGCTCGCCATCTTGATCGAGACCATGCGGCGCGAGGGCTTCGAGATCGCTGTCTCCCGTCCCCGCGTCGTCTACGAGAAGGACGAGAGCGGCGAGCTCCTCGAGCCGATCGAGGAGGTCGTAATCGACGTCGACGAGGAGCATTCCGGCGTCGTCGTCCAGAAGATGTCGGAGCGGAAGGCCGAGATGCTGGAGATGCGCCCTTCGGGCGGCGATCGCCTGCGCCTCGTGTTCCACGCCCCGACCCGCGGCCTGATCGGCTACCAGGGTGAGTTGCTTACCGACACCCGCGGCACGGCGATCATGAACCGCCTGTTCAAGGCCTACGAGCCTTTCAAAGGCGAGATCGCGGGCCGGCGCAACGGCGTGCTGATCTCCAACGACAAGGGCGAGGCCGTGGCCTACGCCATGTGGAACCTCGAGGATCGCGGCCCGATGATGATCGAGCCCGGCTGGAAGGTTTATCAGGGCATGATCATCGGCGAGCATAACCGCGAGAACGATCTCGAGGTGAACGTGCTCAAGGGCAAGAAGCTCACCAACATTCGCACTACCTCGAAGGACGAGGCCGTTCGCCTGACGCCGCCGATCCGCATGACCCTCGAGCGTTCGCTCGCCTGGATCCAGGACGACGAACTGGTCGAGGTGACGCCGAAGTCGATCCGGTTGCGCAAGACGGTGCTGGACCCGAACGACCGCAAGCGCGTCGAGCGGTCGTCTAAGGACACTGCCGCCTGAGCTGAATGCGCGGCAACCGGGCACTCAGCTCCGGTTGCCGACGGGACTATAGGCTGGTCCCTTGTTGACCCACAGGACAACGTTGCCAGGGCAGATTGCCTTGGCGGCCCGTCCCGGGTGGGCCGCGTGAACCCAGTGATCTCGATGCCCATCGACCCGCATTCCAGCCAGCAGGCTCGCCCGGCTGCACCTTTTCGGGTCGGTCAGGACGGAGACGGCCGCCGGATCGCCGTTGAGACCGGCGGCAGGGCAGGGGGATTGTTCCGGAACCAGCGGGACGCCATCCACTACGCCTGTGCCGTAACTGGCTGCCGCCCGGACGAGGTCGCGCTGGCCGTCGAGCCGCTCAACTTCCGCGTGTCGTAAAAACCAAGGACGCCCTGGTTTCGGGCCGTTGGGCGAGGGCCCGCTTCGCTGTGTCCGCGCGGGCAACGGCGTTTTTCGCCAGATCCCAAAACGTTCGCCGTCGGACTGCCATTCTGCTTCGTGTGATGTCAGGCCGTCGCACTTTGGCGCCAAAAAGGCCGTGAACGCGTAGCCGCAGCCTGCCGCTGACGACGAGGCACAACCCCATCGCCATCGTTTCTTGAACGGGCTCTCAACTGCTGCCCGGGTCGGTTTCGTTGTTTTGGCTGTCTCCGCCTTGGGGGCCCATCCCAGGTTTACCGTCGGTCTTCTCGTTTGGGTCCTTTACCGCGTCGGGGGCGACGTTGGCCGGCTTCTTCGGCTTCGGATCTTCGCGCTCGCTCACGGTTTATGCTCCTGCTCGACGCGGTAATGGCCGTCGGCGACTTTCTCATCGGCCGCTGGGCCGCGGGACGCCTTCTGGTCCGAATGACCGCCCGAGGAACCGCCGACCGCTGGTGGTGCCCGTCCGGCCTCGCCGGATTGGCCCCAACCTTCCTTGGGCTCGGCCTTCGGCGCGCCGGCTCCCCCCATATCGGTGATCGCCGCCTGTTCGGAGGTCTGATGACCGCCACCCGCAGGGTGTTCACCCGGCGTGCCCACCGTGTCGTCGGGCTTGCGGGTGACCGTGCCGGAATCGCTGGTGAGCCGGGCCATCAGCGCTTCCCGTCGTCTTGGCCGACCGCCGCGGTTGCACGATCGATGGCCTCGTTCATGTTCGCGCCCTTGCCGAAATCGCCCTGAAGCTTCTTCAGGTTCTCCGGGGGTGTCTCGGCCTCGGTTGCGTCCGTGGCATCCGATCCGGGCGTTCCGGACGCGATTCGGGCCGCCTCTGCGTCGCCGGCCGGATTGCGCTTCAGGTCGGCCTGGGTGTTGGCCGGCAATCCCACGTCGAGGGGCGAGTCCTGGCCGAGATCCTGGCCGTTGCGGTCGGCATTGGCGTCGAAGTCCTTCAACGACGGCCGTTTCGTCTGATCTGCCATGGCTGCTGCCTCTCGTTCGTCGCGCTGTGGCGGGACAACGGGGGCGGGTGGTCAGGGTTGCGTCGGGCCAGCCGGTCCAGCTCGGGTTGATCGTGCGACTGAGGACTCAAGGGCCCACGATCTTCGGCACGACGTTCTGCGTCAGCGCCAACACCGCATCCTCGGCGTGTCCGGGACTGTCCGCCCGGGCCTGGATCGTCAGCAGGTCGCCGTCACGCAGGATCACTGCGGTCGATCCCCCGCCATTCCCCAGCGCATAGACGGTGATCCACCCGACCGCCGGACTGACCGGCACGGCTGAGAGGCGGCAATCGGGGTTCTGCTTGATGCAGAGCGATTCGAGTTTCGCCAGTGATGTCTCGCCGGTCCGTACGCGCTTCTCGGTCCCGTCGGTCAGGCGTCCGAGTTGAACCTCGACGTTCGGCGATCCCTTGCACGGGGAGCAGGTCAGGTTGAGGTCCAACGGAGTCGCCTGGACGGTTGCCATGCTGCCGATCGCGACGCGGACCGGGTCCAAGAGGCCCGTGAGGTCGTGGCTGACGAAGCCTTGCGCCCGCGCGGCCGGGGCAACGAGGCAGCCGAGAAGTATGAGGAGGTAACGCATAGGGGCCAATCCATCCGGTCACGGGTTCGCCGGCGTCGGGCGGTATCCCTGAGATCAGATGACCGATGCGCAAAGGATTTCCAAGGTACTCCTGGGAATGCGTTGTCCTGCGACGCGTAGATAGCGAGTGACGCCAGAAGGCAATGTTGCTTATTTGTTAAGTAACTAAAATTACTGCAACATTGAACGCCGCATAACAGCATTAGCAAGCCGATTATTAGCTCGCATTTACAATGACTAAGTCATCTTTATTGTAAAAATTTTCGAAAGATTGCGCCAAGTGCCGCGAAGCAGTTTCGTTGCCCGGCTTTGTGACCGTCCACTTCCGGAGCGAATCGAATTTCGCATTGAAAGATCACAGTTAAAGCCGCGCCGGCTGCTTGAGAGCCGGCGCGGCTTGAAACGGTATCTGCGTCGGATCGGGCTAGCCGATTCCGTCGAACAGAGCTGACGAGATGTAGCGCTCGGCGAACGAGCAGGCGATCGTGACGATTCGCTTGCCCTGGAACCCCGGCCGCTTGGCCAGCTCAAGCGCTGCGGCGACGTTGCCGCCGGTGGAGATGCCGCCCGGGATACCCTCGAGGCGGGCCAGCGCCCGTGAGGTCTCGAAGGCGGTGTCGTTGGAGACCTTGAGGACGCCGTCGAGGATGTCCGTGTGCAGGTTACCGGGGATGAAGCCCGCGCCGATGCCCTGGATCTTGTGCGGACCGGGCTGGCCTCCGGAGATGACCGGCGAATCCACCGGCTCGACGGCGAAGACTTGCAGCCCCGGCAGGCGCGGCTTCAAGACCTCGCCGACACCGGTCACCGTCCCGCCCGTGCCGACGCCGGCCACGAACGCGTCGAGCTTGCCGCCCGTGTCGGTCCAGATCTCCTCGGCGGTGGTCTTCCGATGGATCTCGGGGTTGGCCGGGTTCGAGAATTGCTGCGGCATCACCGAGCCGGGGATCTCCTTCAGCAGTTCCTCCGCCTTGGCGATAGCGCCCTTCATGCCCTGTGCACCCGGGGTCAGCGCCAGTTCGGCGCCGAGAAACGCCAGCATCTTGCGCCGCTCGATGGACATCGTCTCGGGCATCACCAGGATCAGCCGGTAGCCGCGGGCCGCGGCCACGAAGGCCAACGCGATTCCGGTATTGCCGGATGTCGGCTCGACCAGCGTACCGCCCGGCTGCAGCTTGCCCGAGGCTTCGAGGGCGTCGATCATGTTGACGCCGATCCGATCCTTCACGCTGGAGATCGGGTTGAAGAACTCGAGCTTCAGCAGGATCTCGGCATCGACGCCGTGCTCCTTGGGCAGGCGGTTGAGGCGCACCAACGGAGTGTTGCCGATGGTCTCTGTGATCGAGCCGTAGACACGGCCGTGGCCGACCTTCGCCGGCGCGTTGAGGGAATCGGCCATCGCGGAACTCCTGCAGGTGACGGGTCGAACAGATGTCGGGTCCGCGCGGTCCGGGCCAAGGGGGGCCGCGGCAGGCCGGCAGACGGGAGGCTGCGATATCGCGTCGCCGAACCCGGTGCAATTAGGCTAAGTGGCCTGTACGAAAGTTCTTTTTGCCAATTCCGTGGATTGAAGGCGAATATGGGAGACCGTCGCTGACGCGCAGGGCTTTTGTGGAATATTGTTCTCCCGAAGCGATCGCGGTAAGCCGTCCGATAGAGGTGTCACATGGAACGCGATGGTGCCGCAGCGACTCGCCGCGTGGCTCTCACGGCGGCTCTCGGCCTTCTGGTTGCCCGAACCGCGCGGGCCGCCGAGACGGCGCACGTCGTGCTCGCCACCGCGACGGCCGGCGGCGGCTTCCCGGCTTTCGGGGACGCCTTCGCGATGGCGATCAAGGCGGCGGATCCCGATCTGACTATCGAGACGCGCGCGAGCGGCGGATCGGCGGAGAATGTCGCGCTCCTGCGGGCCGGCCGGGTCGATCTGGCGCTGATCCAGGGGGAATACGCCTATCCCGCACTGGCCGAGCCCGGCGGCCTCACGGTCCTGGCTCCGATGTATCCCACGCCGGGCTTGTTCGCCGTCCCGGCAGCGAGCCCGATCCACTCCGTCGAGGATCTGCGCGGGCGGACGGTGGTGCTGGGCACGCACAAGTCCGGATTGACCGTCATGGGCGGCAGTGTCCTCGAAGCGTCGGGCCTCGACCCGGCGCACGACATCCGCCCGATCCTGCTCGACCGGGCGGGCGACGGCCCGCCCATGGTTCAGGATGGCCGTGCTGACGCGCTCTGGGGCGGCGGTCTCGGATGGCCCGGTTTCATCGCGATGGCGAATGCGCCGGGCGGCGCACGCTTCTTCGGCCCATCCGAAGCCGGCATCGCGCGCCTCGCACGACCCGGCGCGGCTCTCAAGCGCCTGACCGTGCCGGCCGGCAGCTTCGCCGGGCAGCCCGTCGCAATCGAGACGGTGGGCTCCTGGAGCCTCGTCCTGGTGCGACCGGGCTTCGATCCGGAGACGGCTTTCCGAATCGTCCGCGCGCTGGCCCGGGCCGACATGGCTGCGCGGCATCCGCAAGGTGCGGACACCCATCCCAAAAATCTCGCCGGGGTCGTGCCGGCATCCCAGCTCAACCCCGGCACCCTGCGCTATCTCGGCGAGACCGGCGTTTCGGTTCGCTGACGCCCGGTCTCTACCGGAACGAGGCGACGCGGCGGTCGCGCTTGCGCTCTGCAGCGGGCTGGTAGGCAATTTCGGCGTGGTGGGTGCAGTACGGCAATCCTGTGATCGAGCGCGCGCCGCAGAACCGGAACTCCGGCGTGGTCGGATCGCCCAGTGGCCACCGGCACATGGATTCCCGCAGGTCCATGATCGTGACCCGCTTCGACACTGCCAGGGCCACCGGCTCGGAGGCGGGGGCCGGCGTCGGGAAGACCGGTGCCGGCCGATGCGCCAGGATCGCCACCGGCTCAGGAGCCTGCGTCTCGACCACCGCGATGGCGGTCTCGATCTCGACGGCCTTGGGGGTTGGCGTTGAAGCGGGAGCCTCTTCGGCGCCCCGGGCGCGACCGCCCAGGCCGAGGCGATGCACTTTGCCGATCACCGCGTTGCGGGTGACGCCGCCGAGCTGCGCCGCAATCTTGCTCGCGCTTTGCCCGTCTTCCCACAGCCGGCGCAGGAGCGCCACGCGATCATCTGTCCAGCTCAGGCCCGCTTCCATAGTCCCCCTCCGCCCCCTGCGGCCCGCGCGCTCAGCCGAGGTGACGCAAGGCGTTCCGGGCCGATCAAGACCCTCGCAGCTCATCAAGAGCCGTGCGAACCGCACCCGTGCGCGTCACCCATGCGCGTCGGCTGCCGCACCACGTGCGACACCCTGTCTCGTCAGGCCACGACCGGACCCTAGCGCGGCGCTCGCGCCGCTTGCAAGGGCGGCTCATTGCCCGAGTCGCCCCCTGTCCACCGGCAATGCCCGGTCGGCCTTGGAAGGTGGTTACCTGTCGCCGGAGGGCGTCGTGAGCCCGACGTGACGTGTCGCCGGCGTCACAGCCCGACGTAATCGCATCACAATCGTACCGAATGCTAAGCTTGACCGGAACGAGGTCACGGCCGAGCTGCTTCCTTGTGGCAGAAGGGGCGAGCGTTGCTGTTTTCCGAGGTGAGGACGATGGGTTACCGTCAGGGGGGTCTGCGCGCGTTACTCGCGCTCGGGCTGGCCGGCCAGGTCGCGGCCTGCGGCAGCGTCCCACGCACGGCCTACACCGCCGAGCAGGCGGCGCTCGCCAGCGTGCCCGGCATACCGGGCGCACGCGTCTACGCCGACGCATCGGTCGATACGATCGCGGAACTCGCCGGCAATCCGCTGCGCCGTTCAGCGGGCTTCAACTACCTGGCGCTGTCGGGCGGCGGTGGCGACGGCGCCTACGGGGCCGGCGTCCTGAACGGTTGGACGGCATCGGGCACGCGCCCGGAATTCACTCTGGTCTCCGGCGTGTCGACCGGGGCGTTGATCGCCCCCTTCGCGTTCCTGGGACCGGCCTACGACGCGTACCTCACCGAGTTCTACACCAGCGGCGTCGCCGGCGAACTCGTGACGTCGCCCAGCATCTCTAACATCCTGTTCGGCTCCGGCCTGTTCGGCGACGGGCGCCTGCGCAACCTGATCGCCCGCTACGTCACCCCTGAACTGCTCACCGCCATCGCCGAGGAGCACGCCAAGGGCCGCCGCCTGATGGTGGTGACGACCAACCTCGATTCGCAGCGCTCGGTGATCTGGAACATGGGCGCCATCGCGTCGAGCGGTGCGCCGAACGCCCTGGATCTATTCCGCGACGTGCTGGCTGCATCCGCCAGCGTCCCGGCGGTGTTCCCGCCGCAGATGATCGACGTAACCGCGGCCGATGCCCGGTTCCAAGAGATGCATGTCGACGGGTCCGTGGTCACCCCGGTCTTCACGCTGCCGCAGACGCTGCTGCTGCGCGACGGGAAGATCCGCACCGGTGGCAAGGCCAACATCTACGTGGTGATCAACGGCCGGCTGGAGCCCGACTTCGAGGTGACGAAAAACAACACCCTGTCCATCGTCGAGCGTTCGTTCACGACGGCGAGCCGCGCCCGCTCCCGCGCAACCTTGACCGCGACCTACGCGCTGGCCCGCAGCAACGGGATGAGCTTCAACCTCACATACATCGACGAGGACGGCCCGAAGGCCTCGGCCGCGAAGGGCTTCGACACCGCCTACATGCGGGCGCTCTATCAGGAGGGTCTCGGGAAGGGCCGCACCGGCACCTTCTGGCAACACACCGTCCCGGCCTCGCCGACGCTCAAGCAGACCGCGGCGGCGGTCGCGAACTGACGGTCGCAAACAGCGACGCCGCGCATCCGACCGGGCGCGCGGCGCTGCGACTGTGGTTACTTGCCCAGGATCTTGGTGACTAGGCGGCCGATCGGCGTCGCGGTGCTGGCGTTCCGGTCATCGCGGTCGATGGGGCGATTCTCGTTGCCGAGAAGCTTGGTGACGATGCGTCCGATCAGGCTCATGGATCTCTCCCGGCGTTCGCGCCAAAACGGCGCAGCTTGCCCATTAACGGGTGATGCGTGCGGGGCGTTCCCGGCGGAACGCCGTCAGACCTGCATCAGCCGGATGTTGTTGGTGTTCCCCACGGTGTGGAACGGGATTCCGGCCGTCACGACGATGATGTCGTTCGGCTTGGCGAAGCCCTCCGCCCGCGCGTACTGGCCGGCCTTGGCGGTCATCTCCTCGTAGGAATCGACGTCGTCGGTGTGGACGCTATGCGCGCCCCAGAGCAGGCACAGACGCCGCGAGGTGGCGAGACTCGGGGTCAGCGCCAGGATCGACGATGCGGGGCGCTTGCGCGCGACCCTGGCGGCCGTCGTCCCGCTCGTGGTGTAGGTTACGATCGCGGCGGCGCGCACCGCCTCGGCCAAGTCCGCTGTGGCGGTGGCCACCGCGTGGGGTGGGGTCTCCTCCTCACTGGGCTCGGAGGCCGCCACGATCGAGTGGTAGAGCTTGTGCCCCTCCACGCTGCGGATGATCCGATCCATCATCGACACGGCTTCGACCGGGTACTTCCCGGTGGCCGATTCCGCCGACAGCATCACCGCGTCGGCACCGTCGTAGATCGCCGTCGCGACATCCGATGCCTCGGCCCGGGTCGGGGCCGGGGCCTGGACCATCGAGTCGAGCATCTGGGTCGCCACGATCACGGGCTTCACGGCGAGCCGACAGGCGCGGATCAGCTCCTTCTGCCGCCCGGGCACGTCCTCGTGCGGAATCTCGACGCCGAGATCGCCCCGGGCGACCATCACGGCATCCGAGAGTCGGATGATGTCGTCGATCCGCTCCAGCGCCTGCGGTTTCTCGATCTTCGACATGATGCCGGCGCGATCACCGATGATGCCGCGCGCCTCGATCAGGTCTGATGGTTTCTGGACGAAGGACAGCGCGACCCAGTCGACGCCGAGGTCGAGCCCGAAGGCGAGGTCCCCACGGTCCTTCTCGGTGAGGGGCGACAGGTCCAGGAGCGTACCCGGCAGGTTGACGCCCTTGCGGTTCGAGATGACGCCGCCCGTGATCACCTCGGCGGTGATCGCGTCCCGCTCCGGCCCGAGGACGCGGACCCGCACCCGCCCGTCGTCGATCAGGAGTTCCTGTCCGGGCACCACCGCGGTGAAAATTTCCGGGTGGTGGAGCGGGATCGCCTGCTTGTCGCCGTCGGCTCCTTCGAGGACGAAGCGGATCGTCTCCCCGGCGACCAGATCCTGGCGTCCGCCCTGCAGCGTGCCGATGCGGATCTTCGGTCCCTGCAGATCCTGCAGGATGCCGATCGGGCGACCGACCTCCCGCTCGAGGGCGCGGATCGCCGCGTGGACCTTGGCGTGGTCCTCCTGCACGCCGTGGCTGAAGTTGAGCCGGAAGGTGTCGACGCCGGCGAGGAACAGGTCGCGCAACCGGTTTGGTGCCGAGCTGGCCGGGCCGACCGTAGCGACGATCTTGGCGTGGCGGTGACGGCGCATGCGGGCCTCTGCCATGAAGACGATCTCCGGGAATCGGCCGGGCGATCGGGCCCGCCGACGGCCCCCACATTGGTAAGAATGGGCGCGGAGGCGAGCTTTTTCTGGCGGTCCGGAGACATTCGCCGTTCGGACCGCGCCCTATTTGGCGATCTCCCGGGCGATGCCGGCGAGCCCATCGTCGTAGATTCCGGTGATGTCCTTGAGGGCGCCGGCGTCGCTCATGCCCTCGGCGTCGAAGGTCGCGGTCCAGACCACCGTGGAGCCCGTGCCGTTCGGGCGGACCGCCAGGGTAGCGTTGTAGGCACGCACCGGCAGCGGGCCCTGGATGAAGCTGTAGCTGTAGCTCATGGCCGCCTCGTCGCGGGCGGTCTCGACCTCGACGATCGTGCCCAGGCCGCCCTTCGCCACCAGACCGCGGATCTGTGCGCGGATGCCGTCGTCGTCGTCCTCGCGCGAGAGGATGCAGCGCTCGACCTGCGGGTGCCACAGCCCGATCGCGCAGAAATCGCCGATCAACGCCCAGATTGCGGCGGGCGGTGCCGGGATGTCGCGGCTGCGGGTGACCTCGAGGGCGCAGGCCGGGCCGGCCGCCAGCAGGCCTGCGGCGCAGATCACCCACAGGGCGGGTCGTTTCACGATGGGGCCTCCGCAGAACGTCGTCGATGGAAAGTAGGGCGCCTGCCGAGCGAAGCCCATCGGGCTACCGGGGCCGACGATGCCTGGATACCAATGGGTCAGGCCGGTAAGACGACGCTGCCGATCGGTCGCCACGACGGTGCGCTTCGATGGGTACCCCTTGACAGGCTTTGAGTCGGAGACGCCGATGGACGATCGCCCCTGGCCGGCCTTCATCGCAGAGCGTGGCTGGCGGGCCCTGTCGCGCCGCTGGCGATTCGCTTGTGCGCTCGGAATCGCGGCTCTTGCCTCCGCGCCGGGGCTGGCCATGGCCGCGCCCGGGGATAGCCCGCCAGCCGTGTCTTTCGAATCCTGCCGCGGCGATTTGATGGCCTGGGCGACAACGCACGACGTCCCACATTCCGTCGCGCAGGCGCAGTTGGGTGACTTGCAGCCGGACGCGGAGGTGCTGGCGGCGACGCAGAATCAGGGAGAGTTCATCCGGCCGATCTGGGACTACATCGAGGCCAGCGTGACGCCGGCGCGGATCGAGACCGGTCAGCGCAAGCTGGCGGAGCTGGCGACACCGCTGGCGGCCATCGAGGCGCAGTACGGCGTCGACCGCTACACGCTGGTGGCCTTCTGGGGCGTCGAGTCGAGCTACGGTGCCGTGCTCGACAATAGCGCCGTGGTGCGGCCCGTGGTGCGCGCGCTCGCGACGCTGAGCTGCGGGGATCCCAGCCGGTCGTCCTACTGGCGCGACGAGTTGACCGCCGCGCTGCAGATCATCGCCCGTGGAGAGGCGCCCCTCGACCGCATGCCGGGCGGCCTGACCGGGTCCTGGGCCGGCGCGATGGGCCATACCCAGTTCATGCCCAGCGTCTACCAGCGCTACGCGGTGGATTTCGATGGGGATGGGAAGCGGGACATCTGGACGTCGGCCCCGGACGCACTCGCCTCCACGGCGAATTATCTGCGCGATCACGGCTGGCGGTCCGGCGAAGGCTGGGGCTACGAAGTGGTGCTGCCGGACGGGTTCGAAGCTGCGCTGGCCGACGAGACCACGCCGCGCAGCCTCGCGGCGTGGCGGGACCTCGGCGTGAGACTCACCCGGGATCGCCCCATCCCGGACGAGGCCGCGACGGCGACCCTGATCCTGCCTGCGGGAATTCGCGGGCCCGCCTTCCTGCTCCGGCCGAATTTTTCCGCGATCCTGCGCTACAACACGGCTCTGGCGTATGCCTTGACCGTGGCGCTGCTCTCGGACCGCCTGCGCGGCGATCCGGGTCTGTCGCGCGACTGGCCCCGGGGTGACCGGCCGCTCACCGGGGACGAGCGCCGCGACCTTCAGACCCGGCTGAGCGAGCGCGGCTACGCCACCGGCGGCGTCGATGGGAAGATCGGCCCGAAGACTCGGGCGGCCCTGCGCGCCTATCAGGGTTCGCAGGGGCTGCCGGCGGATGGCTACGCCGACGCGGCGCTGTTGGACCGCATCCGCGCGGCGCCATGAGAGGCGCCTCAGGCCAGATGGGCGCTCAGGCCAGGAAGGTCGGCTCGTCCCGGGCCAGGACCCGCTTGACGCTTTCGAGGTGCAGGCGCGCGCTCTCGGCGCGGCCGGCGGCTTCCTGAGCGGCCACGCGCTTCACGATCTCCTCGGGGACGGTTTTGATTGTGCGGCCCGTGCTCATGGCGAGCACCTGTGCCTGGGCGGCGCGCTCCAGGTAGTAGAGGTCGTCCCAAGCTTCCGCGATGGTCTCGCCCAGCACCATGACGCCGTGGTTCTTCAGGAACACCACGTCGGCCTCGCCGGCACTCCGGGCGATCCGTTCGCCCTCGCTCGCGTCGAGCGCCAGCCCGTTGTAATCCTCATCCACGGCGATACGGCCGTAGAATCGCAGGGCGGTCTGCCCGGCCCAGAGCAGCGGCTGCCCCTCCAGCATGGCCAGCGCCGTCGCGTAGGGCATGTGGGTGTGGAAGGCGGCCCGGGCGTTCGGCTTCAGCCGGTGCAACTCGGCATGGATGTGGAAGGCCGTCGCCTCGGGCTGGCCGTCGCCCTCGACCACGTTGCCGTGGAAATCGCACAGCAGCAGGCTCGACGCCGTCACCTCGGCGAAAGCCAGGCCGTAGGGGTTGACTAGGAACAGGTCCGGACGCTCCGGCAGCACAGCCGAGAAGTGGTTGCAGATCCCCTCTTCGAGGCCGTTGCGCGCGGCCCAGCGCAGGCAGGCCGCCAGATCGATGCGGGCGCGGCGGACGCTGTCCGCGTTCAGGGGCTCGTTGGCGCGCACGGGGGGCGTTCCAGAGGCTGTGACGGCGTGCGCCATGCGGGAAGGCTCTCTCTATCTCGGTTCGGATCCGGGCCGCCGGAATCAGGCAGACCGGTATGATACGCGGTCGCGCGGCCCTGCGGACCATTGTTGCGTGGAGACCATCAGGCGTGCCCGTCGGTGACGCCGCCGACGAGGTTGAGCCCGAGCAGGAAATCGGAGGCGAAATCCGTGCGCACCACCGGATCACGCCCCACCGGCTCCCGCAACGCTTCGCGTTCGGCCCGGCGGGCCGCCACCGCCTCGGCCACGGTGACGCTGCGGAACGACAGCGTGGTCCCGCCCTGCGCCTGGGCGAGGCGCCCGAGATCCGGCCCGATCACGGTGGCGATCTTCGGATAGCCGCCGGTCGATTGCCGGTCCGCCATCAGGATGATCGGCAGGCCGTTGCCGGGCACCTGGATCGCCCCCATCGCCACCCCGTCCGAGACGATGTCGTAGCCCTTGGCGTGCTTGAGCGGCGTTCCGTCGAGGAAGCAGGCCATGCGGTCGCCGCGCGGCGAGACGATCCAGGGGCCGGCCAGGAAGGCATCGATCTGGTCGGGGGCGAAATAGTCGTCCTGCGGGCCGAGCACGACCCGGATTTCCTTCGGATCGCGGTCGAGCCAGGGCGCGATCAGCCGGTGCGCCGAGGCCTCGCCGGGCCGGGCCTCGGCCACGGGAAGGCGGTCGCCTGCGGCCAGTCCGCGACCGTCCAGGCCGCCGAGGCCGGAGCGGGTGTGGGTCGCGGTCGATCCGAGCACCGGCGCCACGTCGAGGCGCCCCTGCACGGCGAGGTAGCCCCAGGCGCCGGACGAGCCGGCGCGCACCGTCAGCGTCCGGCCCGGCTCCAGGGTCAGCGCGACCGCGTCGGGAAGGGGAACTCCGTCGAGGGTGATCCGGAAACTCCGGGAGGCCATGGCGATGCCGAGCGGCCCGCCGTCGGTCGTGACGGTGAGGCCGCCGGTGGAGACCTCGATGGCGGTGGCGTCCAGGGGATTGCCCGCCGCGCGGTTGGCGGTGGCGTGCATCAGCGGGTCCATCGGGCCCGCGGCCGTGATGCCGTAGCGCAGGTAGCCGTGCCGGCCGCCATCCTGCAGCGTCACGCCGGGCCCGGCGGCCTCGATGACGAGGGCGGTCATCGATCAGCCTCCCCACGGCGGGCGACCGGCTCGCCCGCCGCCTCCCGGGCGGTCAGGGCATCGAAGGTCGCGACGTCCACGGCCTCGAACCGGATCAGGTCGCCGGCACCGACGAAGAAGCTCTCGCTGCGCTCCGGGGCGTAGAGCCGGGCCGGAGTGGCGCCGATCACGTACCAGCCCGTGGGCATCGGCACGGTGGCCACCGCGGCCAGGCCGCCGCCGATCACCACGGCGTTTTTCGGATGCGGGGGCCGCGGGCTCGCGCGCCTGGGTACCGCGAGGGTCTTGGGCAGGCCGCCGAGATAGGCGAAGCCCGGTGCGAACCCGTACATGTAGACCCGGTAGGTGGCTCCGGCATGGGTCGCCACCACTGCGTCGGCGGAGAGCCCGGTTCGTTCGGCGACCTGCGCGATGTCCTCACCGTGGGGAGCGTCGTAGCAGCAGGGCAGCGTCCAGAGGGTCGGCGTGCCGGCACGGGCGACGGCGCCGGCGACCAGCGCCCGCACTCGCTCCGCCAGCGTCTCACGGTCGAGCACCAGCGGATCGTAGTGGAGCATCAGGGAGCGGTAGGTCGGCACGCGCTCGCGCAATCCCTCCGGCGGATCGGCGCCGAGGGCGTCGTCGAGCGCCAGGACCCGGTCGCTGATCGTGGGATCGACGGTGCTGCCGAACTCGACCACCAGCGCTGCCTCACCGGAATCCAGCAGCCGCGGTTCGCTCACCGCGTCGCTCATGGGCGGAACGGTGCCAGGGTCACGCCGGCACCCTCCAGGCGGGCGCGCACAGCCCGGGCCGTGGCGACCGCATGGGCGGAATCCCCGTGCACGCAGATCGAGCGGATCGGCGTCGGCAGGGACTTGCCCGAGGCGGTGAGGATCGCCCCGCCCTCGACCATGCGGAGGACCCGGTCTGCGGCCGCATCGGCCTCGGTGATCAGCGCGCCGGGCCGGTCGCGCGCGATCAGCAGGCCGGCTTCGGTGTAGCCGCGATCGGCGAAGATCTCCTGGTGGACCTCGAGCCCGCAAGCCTCGCCCGCCGCCACCTGTGCGGTGAGTGCGATGGCGAGCAGCGCCAGGTCCCGATCGACCGCCCGGACCGCTCTGGCGATCGCGTCGGCGACGGCCCGGTCTTCGGCGGCCAGGTTGGCGAGCGCGCCGTGCGCCTTCACGTAGGTGACCCGGTGGCCGGCATAGGCGGCGAGCGCCTGCGCGGCGCCGACCTGGTAGGCGACGAGCCGTTCGATCTCGGGCGGGGTGAACGGCATGCGCCGCCGTCCGAAGCCCCAGAGGTCCGGAAAGCCCGGATGGGCGCCGACCGCCACGCCGCGCGCCTTGGCCAGCGCGAAGGTGCTGGCCATGATCTCGGGATCGCCCGCGTGCAGGCCGCAGGCGACGTTGGCGGAGGTGACAATGCCGAGGATCGCCGCATCATCCCCGCAGGCGTAGGTGCCGTAGCCCTCGCCGAGATCGGAATTCAGGTCCACGCTGGCCAACGGACTCGTCCCTTCCTGCTGCGTACCGCTCCGGGCAGGCAGGCCTGGAGGGCGGCCCGCATCGCGACCGGATCACGATCCTTCCACACCGCCGACGCTCAGAAGTCGAGAGCGCCAGGCCGGCTGGAAGCGCGAGAGCACGAGCAAGGCCGATGCCGCGTGGTCATTTCCAGCGTGCCGGAAGCCTTTCACGCGCAGCACAGATCTCGGGGGCAGATCTCGGTGGCGCAGGTTCAAGGGTGCCGGCCGGATGCGGGCTGCGCGATGAGGCGTCGGCCCAGCAGAGCCAGGGTCGCGCGTCGACCGAGCTTCATCATCGGATAGAGCAGGCGCGCGCGGGACGGGCTGCGTAGCAGCCACGATAGGGCGCGGCCGATCGGGCCCCGATCCTCGCTAAGGGTCGAGAGCAGGACCAAGGCGTCCGGGCCGTAATACAGGGTCCGGCCGTGGCGGACGACCATGCCGTTGTCGAGGTCGTAACCGCGCCGGGTCAGGTCCTCGACCACCGGGCCGCCCTCCCGGGCATCGACTAGTGCCACGGTGCCGACCGACCGGCGCAGGGCCATCAGGCGCACGTAGTTGCTGCAGAACGGGCATTCGCCGTCGTAGACGACCGTGAGAGCTGCGTCGGTCATGGCTTCAGATCGATCCGATGCTCGGCTTCCGAGACCAGCCTGCGGACCGGCACGCCATCCTGCAGGCTGAGGCAGACCGATTCACGCCGATAGATGTAGGCGACGATGTCGTGCAGGCCCACGCCGTCGAAGCTCGCTCCGTGCTGGAGCGGGACGAAGAAGTGATGCGGGTAGAAAGCATGGGGGAACGACCCCAGCCTGTCGGCAATTCCAGTGACCAGTCGGTGATACCCGCGGATGTAGGCATCGACCGCGGGCCGATCGATCTCGATCTTGGCGAGGTCTTGCCCGGCGCCGTCCCGGGCGGTGAGGACCGGCACGTCGCAGGACAGCGACGCGACGACTTTCCGGTAGACCTGGGTTCCGCCATTTGGGTTGTCGAGGGCGAAGGCGGTCTCCGCATCCGGCGATCCGTAGGCCATGTGGGCGAAGGGATACGAGTAGAAGGTGAAGAAGTTCGTCGGGACGTAGTGGCGCCCGCCGTCCTTATCGACCGCCTGGAAGTACAACTTATTATTCGCTGCGGTGTCGTACCAGCCGAGCCGCGCCTGAGTCATGAAGCTGTTGTCGCTCAGGATGAACAGCACCGAGAGCACCCCGACCATCAGCGGCGGCCGCTGGTAATGCCGGCTGATCACCACGGCGCCGATCGCCAGGTTCAGCAGGATCCACGGGGCGAAATTGGCGCCCATGACGACCACGATGGACAGGTGCATCGCGTCGAAGCCGAGCAGCAGGATAACGAGCCAGCGCCGCGGCATCAGGATGCCGACCAGGGCCGCCCCTTGTCCGACCAGGATGAGCGTGTTCGTGAGGGGCCCGGCATGACTCAGGATCGCCCGCATGCCTTCCACCAGCCAGGCCCAGCTCGCGTAGAAGACGTGGTTGTTGTCGAGGCCGACGCTGAACAGTTTTCCTGGGTCGTTCGCGAGCAGCCAGGATGTCGGGCCGGCATCCAGCGTCACCTTGGCCAGGAAGGATGAGTAGTAGTTCCCGAGTTGGATGCTGATCGCGGCGGCGATGAGAACCTTCGAGAACAGCGCGCCGGCGGTGGCGATGTCGGTCCTGGCGGCAGCGGGCATGCCCGGCGATGCGCTCACGCGGGCCGTGAGGGCGATGACGCCGAGACCGGCCAGCAGGCAGAAGCTGACCTCCGCGAGGGGCACGACGTCGATGATGTGTCCGTGCCAGAGCCCCGTCACCCGGCTGACGGCGAGCTTGCTCCAAACCAGGTAGGCCGCGCCCACCACGCCGAGCGACGGCCAGCGCAGGCACAGGATCCCGCAGGCCACGGCGGCGATCCAGAGGCCCACGAGGGCGCCCAGCGTCGCCATCGCCTTGAAGCCCTGCTCGACCACCGGGAACAGCGGGTAATGCACGAGGGCGTAGGCCCCGGAGATCACGCCGATCAATTGGAGCAGCCGGACGGCGGCGGTGTCGGAGGCGGCGTAGGTCCGGCGCAGCATCGCGGCCGCCAGCAACAGCGGCAGCACGATGATGTAGTAGTTGTTCCGCTCGTCGACGATCCGCGACAGCTTGATCACCATCAGGAGCGCGGTGATCTGCGCGAGCAGGATCAGATACGGCCGGGCCTGCGCCAGCGAGAACGGTCCGGCCAGCCAGGATTCTCGGACCGTGAAGGTCTTGGTCGGATCCGAACTCGAGAGAGATCTGCCCATCGTCACGCTTCGCTGCCGGAGTGTGATGGCGGCCGCAGCGGCAGTGCGGCGACCGGGTTGCGTTCGATGGCGCGGTGATGGCCCTCGACGCTTCGGCAATCAGAGTGTCATGGTTCGGGCGCGGGCCAAGGGTAAGGTCGGCGCCGTATGCCTACGTCTTTCGTTTGTATTGCTGGCTTCGTCGCCGAGCCCCGGCACTGGAAGAGGGCGGCCACGGCATCCGCGCCGCGCGGCGGCCTGTTCTTCGCTCATCCGAATGGATCGTCGGCGCTCTGCGTCCGTCGAAAACGCTGAACGGAGTGAGCGCCGGGCAGCGCAGGTCAGATCCGGAGGCTGCACCGCAGCGAGCGACGTGCCGTGGCCGAGGATCCCGCACGCGAGGACGCGAGGTGGGCGACCGGATGCCCTGAAGACCGGTGTCGAGAACGGCGCTGCAGCCGCCTCTATTGCGGGGACATCGTGGAGTAGGGCGAGACTTCGTCGACGAACACCGTCTGGCCCGTCATGCGCGCCGTCAAAAAACGGCGCCGGGCCGCCAGCAGCGGCTGGAACAGGCGATTGCTCTTCAGGACGCCGCCGAACCGGGACCCGGATGTGAAGACCGTCGATTCGAACGGTTTTATCGAGACCGGGTTCGGCGACATCACCCGGGCCCGGGCGATAGCCTGGCGCTCGAAGAAGTATTCCCAGTTGTCGGCAGCCGCCACGACCGGCCGGTTCACCTTCAGGATGCCTTCTGCCGCCTGCCGCGTGATCACGTAGGCGGCCGTCGTTCCGAGCCCTGCCATGTTCATGGGCAGGCACAGCCGGTAGTCGCCGATCGAATCGGCGTTCACGGTGCTGAAGGCGGCGCGATGCTGCGGCCGATTGTAGAGGAGGACGACATCGCCCCGGCGCAGGGTCGCCTCGACCCGGACCAAGATGTCGTGGATGTCCGGCGGCAACACCGCGTCGTCTTCGACGATGAGGGCCCAGGGTAACCTGCGATCGATCATGGATTCGTAGGCGGCCAGGTGCGAGAGGGCGCAGCCCACCTGTCCCGGGCTCAGATCGGATCCCGGCGACGCGTCACGGCCGGCCACCGACCCGTCGATACCCAGAATTTCGAAATCCGCCCCCCAGACCGTATGGAGATGCCGGGTAATATAGGCATGTCTCTCGCGAAACCGCGGGATCGATATTGCAATGCAGCACATTGTACCAGCCTTTGATTTAGAATCATGCGCTGAATTTAACAAACTTGCAAACATATTTTGCGGCCGAATTCAGTAATCGTCGTTTAAAAGTTTCACACTGCGCTGACGTTTCCGCACGCGGACTCTGCTGGGATGAACGCCTTGTCGAATTAGCCAGAGCGGAAAAGCGGAAAAATAATTTTATAGTTAAAAGCCGGGGATCGCAAGATTTATGACACGTCATCCACGTGTATCTTCGAGAAATATTCGCGTGATCCGGAATTAGATTGCATACGAAGTGCGGACGATACGCTGCGCATCCTGCTTCCGCCTATGCGGCAGCTTCGGACTGGTAGGGGTAGGCCCCTGCTTCCAGCCGGACTGATCGTCGATCAGGCCGTCGGCCGTTGCCGCAGGACCGGAAGGATCGCCGCCAGCAGGAACTGATGCATCCCGTGATTCATGAACAACGGGCACTCGAAGCAAATGAAGACCACGAGCTGCGCGAGGAACAGGATCGGCCAGGCTTCGACATAGCCCGGAGACCGGGTGAAGTGCGCGATGACGCGACGTGCCGTATCGAGCAAGACGCCCGTGAAAATGATCAGGCCGACGACGCCGAATGCCACCGCAACGTCGATGAAGTTGTTGTGGAAGAACCAGAGCTTCTGCTTCGTGGTGAAGTGGAGGTAGGGCGCCGTGGTGATCGGGCTTTCCCAGTAGGCTTTGTAGCCGATCCCGACGAGGGGCTCCCGCCAGAACTGATCGATGCCGAACTGCCAGAGGATGGTGCGGCCGGTCAGGGTCGTGTCCTTGCCGAGGTCCGAGAGCAGGCTGGCGGAGAGGTCCGCTCCGTAGGTCGCGGCGACCAGGATGCCGATTCCCGCGAGCGCGATGGCAAGCCCGAGGCAGAAGCCCGTCACCAGGTTACCCTGTCGCCACGCCATGACCACGCAGAGTGGGGAGAGCCCCACTGCGCCGGCCACCAGGGCGGTGGCGGAATGGGACGAGACCAGCAGCATCACGGCGCCCAGGAAGGCCGCCCCGGTCAGGAGCCGGTGCCAGCCCTGGAGGAACAGGCAGGCGGCACAGAGGAGCTGGAGGCTCATCAGGCTCCCGAGCACGTTCTTGTGCGAGTAGACCCCGGACCATTCCCCGCTGAGGCCGCGGGTCATGCCGGGGGCGGCAACGCCCAGCGCCAGCGACAGGATCTGCCCGCCCAGCAGCCCGAGGAAGACGATCCTGACGACGCCGGATAGCCCCATCGTGGCGCGCAACGCGATCCCCGCCACGACCGTGGCGAGCAGCTGGAGGCCGTGATAGGCCGAGATGTCCGGGGTCAGCGACCATGCCGCCGACATCACGGCGAGCGCCGGCCAAAGCAGGATGACGGGCCGGCTGCCGAACAGCGTGCTGGCGAGATCGCGCCGTAAGACCAGGAAGGCGAGAGCCGCCAGGTCGGCGCCCAGCCAGACCGCCTTATCCAGACCCGGGAGCTTGACCTGCTCGCCGCTGATCGGCGCGAGCAGGATCAGCAGGACCCAGAGTATCGCAGCGGGCTCGAGCCGCGGCAGACCGTGGGCGCCGAGCCGGCGGCGCGACGGGCGGGCGACATGCCAAGCACCACGCTCATCGAGCCCGCCGGTTGGAAGCCAGGCCGATCCGGTCTCGTCCGGTCCGAAACCCGCCATGTCTCGACGAAACGCCATCGCCCTCAGCCTTCGACGTCCCGAGCGCTCCGCGCCGACGCATGGCCGAGGCTCCCGACGGCTTCGCTTGGAGGCGAACCGTCAGCCCGTCCAATACCGCCAAACGAGGTAGGCCGGTCCAACCCGCCCGACGCTGCGGGCCGAAGACAGGAAGGCGCCCCGGATTTGGGACGGACGGATGCACGCCGCTGTGGTCGGCGTGGACCGACTCCACCCTGCTCGCCAGCGTCGGTGCGATCGGCGGGTGGGACCGACCAGTGAATCAAACCGAGCCCCGGCCAGGATCCCGGTTCCGCCATTGACGAAAGCACGCCCGCACAATAGATGATGACCATAATTTTTGCGAAGGATCGGATCGATGTGGAGGCGGGCCATGGACGTGAGATGGATGCTCGCGCTTTCCGCATCGGCGCTGGTGGGCTGCTCGCCGGCCGAGACTGCCGTACCTCAGGAGCCGCCGCTGGTGCAGACCATCGAGGTCGTTCCGGGAACGAGGGGCGTCGTGCGCTATACCGGCGTCGTCCGGGCCCGCACGGAGAGCAATCTCGGGTTCCGGGTCGGCGGCAAGATCTTCGAACGCCTCGTCGATCCGGGGGATCATGTCCGGATCGGGCAGCCCCTGATGCGTCTGGACCGGACCGACTTCACCCTGGCGCTCAACGCGGCGCGCGCCTCCGTCGAGGCCGCGCGCGCCCAGATGATCAAGGCCAAGGCCGACGAGGAGCGTAGTCGCAAGCTGGTCGGCGACGGATGGACCTCGAAGCAGACCTACGACCAGAACAAGGCGGCGGCAGATGCCGCCATCGCCCAGTTCGCCAACGCCGAGGCCCAGGCGAGCCAGGTTTCCAACCAGGCCGGCTATTCCGAACTCCAGGCGGATGCCGATGGCGTCGTGATGGAGGTCCCGACCGAACCCGGTCAGGTGGTCGCCGCCGGCCAGACCGTCGTCAAGCTGGCGCGCGATGGTGCCCGCGAGGCGGAGGTCTTCCTGCCGGAGGCGAGCCGCCACTTGGCGCGGGGCACCGCCTCGGCGACGCTCTACGCAGAGGGCCAGGCGACCTATCCGGCACGGCTGCGCGAACTGTCGGCTACCGCCGACGCGGCCACCCGGACCTACCGGGCGCGCTACATCCTGTCCGGCGGCGGCGAGGACGCGCCGCTGGGCGCGACCGTGACGCTCCGGCTCAAGCCGGCGGAAACCGGACGTTCCGCATCGGTCGAGGTGCCGCTCGGGGCCCTGTTCGACCAGGGGCAGGGCTCGGCGGTCTGGAAGTTCGATGCCGGCACGAAGACGGTCTCCGCCCAACCGGTCTCGGTCGCGCGCATGTCCGAGGAAGAGGCCGAGGTCGTGTCCGGCCTCAACCCCGGCGACCGCATCGTGTCGCTCGGCGCGCATCTCCTGAAGGCGGGAGAGAGCGTGCGCCAAGCGCCCCCGACCCTGACGGGAGTCGCCCGATGACCGGCTTCAACCTCTCCGCCCTGGCGGTCCGCGAGCGGGCCGTCACGCTCTTCCTTATCATCGCGGTGACGGCCGCCGGCTTCTTCGCCTTCCAGAAGCTCGGCCGGGCCGAGGATCCGGCCTTCACGGTCAAGACGATGTCCGTCTCGGCCGCCTGGCCCGGCGCCACCACCGACGAGATGCAGCGGCAGGTGGCCGACCCCCTGGAGAAGCGCCTGCAGGAACTCGTCTACTACGACCGCGTCGAGACCACGGTTCGGCCGGGCCTCATGCTGATGAAGGTCTACTTCAAGGACAGCATGCCGCCGGCCAAGCTCCAGTCGGAGTTCTACCAGGCCCGCAAGAAGCTGTCCGATCAGGCGTCCACCCTGCCGCGCGGCGTGATGGGCCCGCTGTTCAACGACGAGTTCTCGGACGTCTACTTCGCGCTCTATGCCCTCCAGGCCCAGGGTCTGCCGCACCGGCACCTCGTGCTGAAGGCTGAGGATCTGCGCCAGCGTCTGCTGCGGGTGCCGGGGATCGAGAAGATCAACATCCTGGGTGAGCAGACGCAGAAGATCTTCGTCGAGATCTCCTATCAGCGTCTCGCCACGCTCGGCATCACCGGCCAGCAGCTCCTGTCCGCGCTGGCCAACCAGAACGACGTGACCCCGGCAGGCTTCGTCGAGACCGCCGGGCCCCGGGTCTACCTGCGGCTCGACGGTGCCATCGACGGCTTGGACGTCCTGCGGAACCTGCCGGTGAGCGCGGGCGACCGCAGCCTAAAGCTCGGCGACATCGCCGAGGTAAAGCGCGGCTACGAGGATCCGAAGGTCTTCGCGATCCGCAATGACGGCGAGCCGGCTCTGATGCTCGGCCTCGTGATGAAGCCCGGCTTTAACGGGTTGCAGCTCGGCGAAGCGTTGAACGCCGAGGAGCTCGCGATCCATCACGCGTTGCCGACCGGCATCACGTTCACGAAGATCACCGACCAGGCCAAGGTGATCGACGACGCCATCCACGAGTTCATGGTGAAGTTCTTCACGGCGCTGTCCGTGGTGATCGTGGTCAGCCTCGTCGCCCTCGGGTTCAGGGTCGGCATCGTCGTGGCGCTCGCCGTTCCTATCACCCTCGCCGCCGTGTTCGTGGTGATGATGGTCACCGGGCGGGATTTCGACCGCATCACCCTCGGGGCGCTGATCATCTCGCTCGGCCTGCTCGTGGACGACGCCATCATCGCCATCGAGATGATGGTGGTGCGCATGGAGGAGGGGGCCGACCGCATCGAGGCGGCCACCCATGCCTGGAGCGCCACCGCCGCGCCGATGCTCACCGGCACGCTCGTCACCATCGCGGGGTTCCTACCCGTGGGCTTCGCCGCTTCCACGGCGGGCGAATACGCCGGCAACATCTTCTGGGTGGTCGGCTTCTCGCTGATCATCTCCTGGATCGTGGCCGTGACCTTCACGCCCTATCTCGGCGTCAAGCTCCTGCCCAATATCAAGACGGTGGAGGGTGGCCACGAGGCGATCTACGCGACGCGGAACTACCAGCGCCTGCGTCGGATCGTGCGGGCCTCCGTCGACCACAAGTGGATGGCGGCCGGCATCACCGTGGCGCTGTTTGCGGTGGCAGTGGTCGGCATGGGCAAGGTCGAGAAGCAGTTCTTCCCGAACTCGGAGCGCCCGGAACTCATCGTCGAGGTGACCCTGCCGACGGGCACAGCCTTCGCGACCACGGAGGCCAGCGTGAAGAAGGTCGAGGCGGCCGTGCGTCAGCTGCCCGAGGCGCGCGAGATCACCAGCTACATCGGCCAGGGCATGCCCCGCTTCGTGCTCTCCTTCGACCCGGAGCTGCCCGACCCCGCCTTCGCGCAGATCGTTGTGCAGACCGCTGACGCCGCAGCCCGTGACGCGCTTCGGCTCAAGGTCCGCAAGCTTGTGAGGGACGGCCTCTTCCCCGAGGCGCGCGTGCGCGTGCTGCAGATCGTGTTCGGGCCGCCCATCCGCTTTCCGGTCGCCTTCCGCGTGGTCGGGCCCGATCTCGACGTCATCCGCGGTATCGCGGCCGAGGTCGCCGACGCCATGGCCTCCAACCCGAACATGCGGCTGGTGCACCTGGATTGGGGTGACAAGACTCCGAGCCTGCACCTTGTCCTCGACCAGGAGCGCCTGCGCCTGATCGGCCTGACCCCCAAGGAGGCCGGCCAGCAACTGCAGAGCTACCTCAACGGGACGCCCGCGACCCAGGTCCGCGAGAACCTGCGCTCCGTCGACGTGCTCCTGCGCAGCCCCGGACCGGAGCGCCGCTCGCTCGGCGAGATCGGCGACCTCACGCTGGCCACCCATGACGGACGCCAGGTCCCACTATCCCAGGTGGCGCATCTGGAGAGCCGCAACGAGGATGCGGTGCTCAAGCGCTACAATCGCGAGACCTACATTCGGGTGCAGGGCGACGTGCTCGACGGCAAGCAGCCGCCGGACATCCACGCGCAGGTGCTGCCGCTCCTCGACCCGATCAAGGCGAAGCTGCCGCCGGGCTACCGGATCGACACCGCCGGTGCCGTGGAGGAGAGCGCCAAGGCGATGAACGCGCTGGTGGCGGTCTTCCCCCTGATGCTGATCGTGACGCTGACGGTCATCATGCTGCAGGTGCGGTCGTTCTCGACCATGTTCATGGTGTTCGCGACCGCACCGCTGGGCCTCGTTGGGGCGGTCCCCACGCTGTTGATCTTCCAGCAGCCGTTTGGATTCAACGCGATCCTGGGATTGATCGCGCTGTCGGGCATCCTGATGCGCAACACGCTGATCCTGGTGGATCAAATCCACCACGACCGCGCCTCCGGCCTGTCGGACTACGAGGCCATCGTGGAATCCACCGTGCGGCGGGCGCGGCCCGTGATCCTCACGGCGGCTGCCGCGATGCTGGCCTTCATCCCGCTGACGCACTCGGTGTTCTGGGGGGCGCTCGCCTACGTCCTGATCGGCGGCGTCGGCGTGGGCACGCTCCTCACGCTGCTGTTCCTGCCGGCGCTCTATGCCTTGTGGTTCCGGGTGGCGCGGGAACCCCGCACGGGCCGCGCCGCCGCCGGCTCCGGCGCGGTGCCGGTTCGGTCCGGGGGGTAGCCCGGACTTCCAGGATCGCGCGTTCGGCAGCGAACGTGCGGTCGGCCTGCATTGATGCCCCCCTCCGCAGGCCGGTCGACCGAAATCGTCAATCCCTGTCGCCGAGCTCGCGGCTCAGTGGCCGGACCCCATCGAAAGCCAGCCTGTCCCGCCCTTCTTTAGATGATGAAACGCATCTATATCGGTCTCAGGAACGCCGAAGGATCAGGTCATGCCCAGAGTTTCCCAAGAGCAGGCCAAGCTCAACCGCCGCCGCGTCGTCGAGGTCGCTGCGTCGCTGTTCCGGGAACGCGGCCTCCATGGCGTCGGGGTCGCCGACATCATGGCGTCGGCCGGCCTCACCCATGGCGGGTTCTACGGTCAGTTCTCCAACAAGGAGGCCCTTGCCGCGGAGGCGTTCGACAGCGCGCTCGACGAGGAATACCGCGGGAGCCTCGACACCCTCATCGCCAACTACCTGTCCCTCACGCATGTCCGGTCACCCGGTATGGGATGCCCTCTCGCGGCCCTGGCGAACGACGTGGCCCGGGAGCCGCGGGGCGGTCCTGTCCGGGCGCGGTTCACCCAGGGCGTCGAGCGCATGGCCACCATCCTCGCAGGCCTTACGCCCAGGGGAGCCAAGGAGCGCCGCAGGCAACGGTCCCTGGCGACGCTGTCGACGATCGTCGGTGCCGTCGTGTTGGCGCGAGCAGTCGACGACGAGGCTCTCGCGAGCGAACTGATCCGGGCAGCGCAGGCTGCCGTCACCGAATGACGTCGGCCAGGCCGGGACGGCCCGCATTTTTTGCGAGTGCGTCCTCATCGCCTGAACGCGCGACCGCGCCGGTCCTGGCCGGACCCGCAGGTGCCGCGCGACGTCCGCGGCGTACCCAGGACTCCGCCAGAGGATAACGATGCGCGAACGAATCGTGGTCACGGGAATGGGCGTCGTCTCCCCGCTCGGCTGCAGCGTCGAAGGGATGTGGCGCCGGCTCGTCGGATCCGAATCCGGTGTTCGGCGCTTGCCGGACGACCTCGTCCCCGACATCGACGCGAAGGTCGCCGGGCTCGTGCCGTCCCGGGACGAGGATCCGGACGGGTTCGATCCGGGCGCCCTCATCCCGGTCAAGGACCTCCGCAAGATGGACCGGTTCATCCAGTTCACGTTGACGGCCGCGGAACAGGCCCTTCGGCAGTCGGGCTGGAAACCCTCCAGCGAGTGGGAGCGCGTCCGCACCGCGACCATCGTGGCCTCCGGCATCGGAGGCTTCCAGACCATCACGGACGCTGTGGAGACCGTGCGCACCCGCGGCGCGCAGCGCCTGTCGCCGTTCACGGTGCCGGCCTTCCTGGTCAACCTGGCCGCCGGCCATGTCTCCATCCGCTACGGCTTCAAGGGACCGCTCGGGGCTCCCGTCACCGCCTGCGCGGCGAGCGTCCAAGCCATCGGGGATGCGATGCGCCTGATTCGTGCCGGCGACGCCGATGTCGTCGTCTGTGGCGGTGCCGAGGCCTGCGTCACACGCGTCGCGCTCGGCGGCTTCGCCGCGGCGCGCAGCCTCTCGACGGCGTTCAACGACACGCCAGCCGCCGCGTCGCGGCCCTTCGACCAAAGACGCGACGGCTTCGTCATGGGTGAGGGCGCCGGCATCCTCGTGCTGGAAACTCTGACGCACGCGCAGGCGCGTGGCGCCGTCCCGCTGGCCGAACTGGTCGGGTACGGCACAAGCGCCGACGCCTACCACCTCACCGCCGGTCCCGCGGATGGCAGCGGCGCCCGCCAGGCGATCACCACGGCCCTGGCCATGGCAGGGCTGGAACCCGCCGCCATCGGCTACGTCAACGCGCACGCGACCGCGACGTCGGTCGGCGATTCGGGAGAGCTGGCGGCGCTCAGGTCCGTCTTCGGCGAGGACGGTCCGGCTATTTCCTCGACGAAGTCCGCAACCGGCCACCTCCTCGGCGCCGCCGGCGGTCTGGAGGCGATCATCACGGTGCAGGCATTGCGCGAGGGCGTCTTGCCGCCCACCCTCAATCTGACCGATCCCGACGCGGGCGCGTCAGGCCTGGACCTCATCGGACCGGAGGCTCGGCGGGCCTCTGTAGACTACGCGCTGTCGAACGGTTTCGGGTTCGGGGGTGTCAACGCCAGCATCATCCTCAAGCGGATGAACTCTTTTTGAAAATCGATTCACGGATATTAGTAAACGACGAGGCCATACACGGGTGTTCGGAGCTTATTCCAATCTCGAATGAATCCAGACGAAGTCTACGGGTTGTACGGTGCTGTCGCCGGGGAGCGAGGCTCCATGAACAAGGACTTCGTGTTTCATCCGTATCGCGCGCAAATCAGCCTGCGTTGCGCTGCAGGCCTGGGCAAACCCGCACAACGTGTCAAACCGATTGCTGAGCGCATTCAGGCAACGAAAAACCCGCCAAGTCACTGACCGGGCGGGCTGAATTCGATGGCTGGGGGACCTGGATTCGAACCAGGACTAGAGGAGTCAGAGTCCACCGTTCTACCGTTAAACTATCCCCCATCGCGTCGGTCGGCCCAAGGTCGGCACGACCGAACAACGTCCGCGCCGACATGGCGGCTCGGGCGTGGGCGGTGAGATAGGCGGAATGCGGTGACAGGTCAACCGCTCGTTCTGCGGTTGACGCGGCGCCCGGGGCAGCCATAACCGGGGGGCCGCAGGCGCGGCCGGGAAGGGTGGCCGAGTGGTTTAAGGCAGCGGTCTTGAAAACCGCCGTGGGGGCAACTCTACCGTGGGTTCGAATCCCACCCCTTCCGCCGCCGCGCCTTCCTGCGAAGCGGTTTCGCCGCTCTGGACATACGGTGCGTCGGCTCGCGCGGCGGATCCGAAGTGGTCCGATGCGCATGATAACGAAGTCCAGCCTCGGATTTACGCGCCCTTAAGGATGCATTCGCAATCTCCGCGCGACGGGAGGGCGCGGAATGCTCGATCAGTATGGCGGGCGGGCACGCGGTGCTGCGTCGGGGGCGGCTGCCATGCGCAGCCTCACGAAGGCTCGGGACCATCGCGCGTCAGGGCGCTTCGATCGGGCCGAGTCGAGCTTGCGCCGTTTGCTCGATGCCGAGCCGAACAATCCCGAAGCGCATTACGAACTCGGCCAGATCGCCGCCAGCCGCACGCCCGAGAAGGCTGTGGCCCATTTCGTCACGGCGCTGCGGGGCGCCCCGGAGCGACCGGGCTACTGGCTGGCGCTCGCCACCGCGCTGCTGGCCGTCGAACGGCAGCCCGATGCGCGCGCGATCCTGGAGCGCTACAAGGCGCAAGGCTTCGGGCCCGAGGCGCAGTCGCTCATCGCGGCGTTCCTGGAGCGTACCTTCGCGGCTGCGCAGATCCGCTACGATCACGGCGAGTTCCTGCCGGCGGAGGCCCTGCTCGACCTGGTTCTGCTCCTCGACGACAGCCACGCGCACGCAACCTATCTCGCCGGCGCCATCGCGGCCCGGACGAACCGGCCCGAACTGGCCTACGACCTGATCAGCATCGCGCTTTACCGCGAGCCGGAGAACCCGCTGTTCTTCAGCGGGCTCAGCTCCGTGCTGACCAACCGCGGCGACCATGACGGCGCCATCTCGGCGCTCGAGAAGGCCCTCGAGCTCGATCCCGATCTCGCGATCGCGCATGCCAACATCGCCGGCGTCTACCAGCGGCGCTTCCGCTACGGCGAAGCCCTGCGGCATGCCGAGCGGGCGATCGTGCTGGAGCCAGGGAATGCCGGCGCGCACAGCAACCGCGGCAGTGCTCTGCTAGCCCTCGGGCGCCTGGGCGAGGCCGTGGAGGCGTTCGACCGCGCCCTCGATCTCGACCCGTCCAAGCTGTTCGTCGCCTCCAACCGCCTGTTCGCCAAGCTCTACGCGGCGGATATCCCGCACACGGAATACGCCGACGATGCGCTGGCCTATGGCCGCCGCTACGCGGATCCGTTGCTGCGCCGCCGCCCCTTCGCCAACGATCGCGACCCGGAGCGCCGGCTGCGCATCGGCTTCGTCTCTGGCGATCTCTGCAACCACGCCCTGGTCCGCTTCTTCGAGCCCTACCTGCGCGCCGTCGGCCGGGAGGCCTTCTCGATACAGGCCTACATGACCCACGCGAGCGAGGACGCGATTTCCGAGCGACTCAAGCCGCTGTTCGACGGCTGGACCAACCTCGCCTGCCTGGACGACGACGCTGCGGCCGACCGGATCGAGGCCGACGCCATCGACATCCTGGTCGATCTCTCCGGGCACAGCGCCGGCAACCGTCTGCTCGTGTTCGCGCGCAAGCCCGCGCCGGTCCAGGCGACCTGGATCGGGCATCCCGGCACCACCGGGCTGGCGGCCATTGACTACCGCATGACCGACCCGATCACGGACCCGCCCGGCCTAGCCGAGCCCCTGCACGCGGAGCGGCTCTGGCGCCTGCCGCGGGTCACGGCGACCTACAGGGGCGTCGACGACCTGCCGCCCGTCCGCGAGCGCGCGCCTTTCGAGGATGCGGGATACATCACCTTCGGCTGCTTCAACCGCCTGACCAAGGTGTGCGACGCGGCCCTGAAGACCTGGGCCGACATCCTGCTGGCGGTGCCTGACGCGCGTCTGTTCATGGTGGTGGGCGATATCGGAACCGCGGAAGTCCGCGAGGCGGTCGATACGCGCCTCGCAGCGGCGGGGATGCCCCTCGATCGGGTGGTCTTCCAGCCTCGGGTCAACACCGGTTACCACGAACTCTACCACCGGGTGGATATCGCCCTGGATCCGTACCCTTACAACGGCGGCACGACGAGCTACGACACCCTGTCGATGGGGGTGCCGTTCGTGACCCTGCGTGGCGCACACGCGGCGGCACGCACGGGCGTTTCGGTGCTCACGGCGATGGACCTTCCCGATCTGATCGCCGACACCGAGCACGCCTACGTCGCGATCGCCCGGGATCTGGCCACGGATCCGGAGCGCCTTTGCGGGATCCGGAGCGGGCTTCGCGAGCGTCTGCATGGCAGCGCGCTCATGGACCACGCCAGCTTGGCCGAGGATGTCGCGGTGGCGTTCCGGGGCATGTGGCGCAGCTGGCTTTCCGGCGCGCAGGTCTGATCGTACACTCGGGACCGGGCTTCGCCGATAGCCGGCTGACGATCCAGGTCTCCGGGCCCCGCGTGATGGCTGCGCTGCGACGTGGCGCCCTCCCGTCCTGCGCTGTTGCGATGGGCGCAATGAATTGGTTCCCCTATGCGAGGCTGAGTGCCTCCGCGCGCGGCTCCAAGTCTCGGATTCGATGCGCTGCCTGACGCCGAACCGGTATCCACCTGAGCGGCGAGCGCTCGGAGATCGAACTGTTGGAAGCGCAGGCCTTGCACTGCCGGTTGTTTGGACGAGCCGGCAATGGCTCACGACAGCACGACCGTGACCCCCAGAGCACCAGGAGCCGACGTTTGGATTTTCGATGCTCTGGGAATGGTATCCAGAACAAGGACGGAATTGGGCTGCGCCGTATCGATTTGCGAAAACAAATACTACTGTGAAAATAACTGCTAGAAAGAAGTGCGTTTCAACGTAACGATTTCGATATTTGGTTCTGTAGGCCAAAGTATTCGACCTGTTGGTCCAAAAACAGTGCGTTTGATCAGTGTCGGATCAATATTTTTAACCATGCCGCACGGAAACATTTTTTCAGAGATCGAATTAATTGCTCGGCAAGTGGTTGGACGATACATCGCAGGAGCCGCCAATAAGACGGCTTCTCGATCAAAAGGATCGTCCCGATGTCTTCCAACGTCACCCTCACCGCCGCCACCCGCCAGAACCTGCTCTCGCTGCAGGATACGGCCTCGCTGACCGCGACCACCCAGAACCGGCTCTCCACCGGCCTGAAGGTTTCCTCGGCGCTCGACAACCCGGTGAGCTTCTTTACTTCGCAGTCCCTCAGCCAGCGCTCGGGTGACCTCGGCAACCTGCTCGACGGTATCTCGAACGGGATCCAGTCGATCCAGGCCGCCAACCAGGGCATCACCTCGATCCAGAAGCTGGTCGATCAGGCCAAGTCGGTCGCCAACCAGGCGCTGTCCACCCAGATCACCACCACCGGTACCGCCTCGACTGCCTACTCGGCCCCAGCCGCCGCCACCACCTTGAACCTCTACGTCAACGGCTCCGCGACAACCGTCGCGCTGGCCTCGACCGACACCCTCGACCAGGCCCTGACCAAGCTCAACACCGCGGTCGGCGCCGGCAGCTTCTCGAAGAGCACGGACGGCACCAAGATCGTGATGAACGCGTCCTCGGACGTGGAATTCAAGACTTCGGCCGACCAGACCGCACTCGGCTTCTCGGGCGGCACGGCGTCCTCCGGCCCGACCTACGGCACCACCGCCGCAGCCGGCCAGAGCTCGGACCTCAGCGTGTCGGGTGTGACGGCCCGGGCGACGCTCGCCTCGCAGTACAACAGCCTGCTGACCCAGATCGATCAGCTGGCCGGCGATTCGAGCTTCAACGGCACGAACCTAATCAACGGCAAGGGCGACAACAACAACCTGACGATCAACTTCAACCCGAAGGGCAACTCGAACCTCACGGTCAGCGCGACCGACGAGACCTCGAGCGGTCTGGGGTTGACCTCGATCACCAGCAGCTCGGCGAAGACGTCGACGATCGGGCAGGGCAACTTCCTGCTCAATTCCGACATCAACACGACGCTGGGCAAGCTGACGACCGCCTCCAGCCAGCTGCGTACCGACGCCTCGACCTTCGGTTCGAACCTGTCGGTGGTGCAGAACCGTCAGGACTTCAGCAAGAACCTGATCAACGTGCTCGATACCGGCGCGTCGAACCTGACCTCAGCTGATCTGAACCAGGAGGCTGCGAACTCGCAGGCCCTGTCCACCCGTCAGTCGCTGGGCATCTCGGCCCTGTCGCTGGCGAACCAGGCGCAGCAGGGTATCCTGCAGCTCCTGCGGTAAGCCTCGTCTCACGCACGATCGGAACGGCCGGGGCCTCGCCCCGGCCGTTTCCGTTTATACCGCGTCCGGTTCTGTCCGGATGCGGACGCCGTCAGGTTCGCCTGCCGGGTGTCGCCCCCGCCCGGCGGAGCGCATCCGCGAGGGCGCCGCCTGTCTCCGCGGGCGGACCGGAGCCCATCCGCTTCGGGTAAGGCGACGGATTGCTGGGGCGCCGCACCGGCGGGCCGGGCTCGATCGGATCATCGAGCCGCATCGACAGGGCGATGCGCTTGCGCGGAACGTCGACGCTGAGCACCAGCACCCGGACTACCTCGCCGGTCCGGACCACCTCGGTAGGAGAGGCGATGCGACGGCGCGCCATCGCGGAGATGTGGACGAGACCGTCCTGGTGGACGCCGATATCCACGAAGGCGCCGAAGGCCGCGACGTTCGTAACGACGCCTTCGAGCTGCATGCCGGGGCGGAGGTCGCCGATGCTCTCGACGCCCTCCTCGAAGCTCGCCGTCCGGAAGGCCGGACGCGGATCGCGGCCGGGCTTCTCCAGCTCGCTGATGATGTCGCGCACGGTGGGGGTGCCGAAGCGCGCATCCGCGAAGGTTTCGGGGGAAAGCTGGCTCAGGGTCGCGGCATTGCCCAGCAGCACCCGGATGTCGCTCTTGGTCGCCTGCAAAATCCGCCGCACCACGGGGTAGGATTCCGGGTGGACGCCCGAGGCATCGAGGGGATCGTCTCCGCCCTGGATGCGCAGGAAGCCGGCAGCCAGCTCGAACGTCTTGGGTCCGAGGCCCTGGACTGCCTTGAGCGCCGTGCGCGTCCGGAACGCGCCGTTCGCGTCGCGATGCGCCACGATCCTGTCGGCCATCGACGTACCGAGGCCGGAGACCTGCGCGAGCAGGGCCGGGGAGGCGGTATTCACATCGACGCCCACCGCGTTCACCGCGTCCTCGACCACCGCCGAGAGTTGCCGCGACAGCTTCGTCTCGCTGATGTCGTGCTGGTACTGCCCGACTCCGATCGATTTCGGGTCGATCTTCACCAGTTCGGCGAGGGGATCCTGCAGTCGGCGGGCGATCGACGCGGCGCCGCGATGGGACACGTCGAGGTCGGGCAGTTCCCGTGAGGCGATCTCCGAGGCCGAGTAGACCGAGGCGCCGGCCTCCGACACCGTGACCTTGGCGAGCGTCAGGTCAGGATTGGCCGCCACGATCTCGGAGGCGAGCCGCTCGGTCTCCCGGGAAGCTGTGCCGTTGCCGATGGCGATCAACTCGACCTTGTGCGTGCGGCAGAGGCGTCCGAGGCTCGCGACCGCCTCCTTCCAGCGCCGCTGCGGCTCGTGCGGATAGGTGGTCTCCACCGCCACGATTCGCCCGGTCCGGTCCGCGACCGCGACCTTCACGCCGTTCCGGTAGCCCGGATCGAGCCCCAACGTCGCCCGGCCGCCCGCGGGGGCTGCGAGCAGCAGATCCTTCAGGTTGCCGGCGAAGACCTTCACGGCCTCGTCCTCGGCGCGCTCGAACAGTCGGGTCCGCAGATCCTGCTTGATCCCGGTGCGAATCTTGGTGCGCCAGGCGACCCGCACGACGTCCAGCAGCCAGGCATCGGCCGGCCGGTCCCGCGCGGCGATCCGGTGCCGGCTGCAGATCGCGGTCTCGAACGGGCCGGGGCGGCCGGGCTCAGATTCCTCACCGTCGGCGGTGAGGGCGACGTCCAGGATGCCCTCACGTTCTCCGCGAAAGATCGCCAGGATCCTGTGCGAAGGCATCCGCTCGAGGCGCTCGCTCCATTCGAAGTAATCCGAGAACTTCGCGCCTTCCGCGGCCTTACCCTTGCGGATCTTCGACGTTAGCTGGCCGCTCCGCCAGAAATCCGCGCGTAAGCGGCCGACCAGATCGGCATCCTCCGCGAGGTGCTCGATCAGGATCGCCCTGGCGCCCTCCAGGGCGGCTTCGGTGTCGGCGATGCCCGTCTCGGCGGACACGAACGCCGCAGCTGCGCGCTCGGGGGCGGTGTCGGGCTTGGTCAGCAGGGTCTGGGCCAGAGGCTCGAGCCCGGCCTCCCGGGCCGTCTGCGCCTTGGAGCGGCGCTTCGGCTTGAACGGCAGGTAGAGGTCTTCGAGGCGCGCCTTGGTGTCGGCAGCGTCGAGGGCGGCGGCGAGCGCCGGGGTCAGCTTCCCCTGGGCGCGCACGCTCGCCACGATGGCGGCCCGGCGGTCGTTGAGGTCGCGCAGGTAGACCAGCCGCTCGTCGAGCTTGCGCAACTGCGTGTCGTCGAGCCCCCCGGTATTTTCCTTCCGGTAGCGTGCGATGAACGGAACCGTCGCACCGCCGTCGAGGAGCGCCACGGCTGCGGCGACCTGCGCCTCCCCGACCCCGAGTTCCTGGGCGATCAGCGCGTTCACGGATGTCATGCGGGCTCCGGCGGGCGAAGGGCGGGGCCCTGCCATAGCCGCCGCGCGGTCGGATGCAAGGTGCCGGGCAGGCGCCTGCCTTCATCGGCCGCGGCTCTGACGGTGGGGATCAAGTTCGGGACGCGTGATTACGACGATGGTCTTGCGATCGAACGGCAGAGTGGCAGCGGCTCTACGGTATCCCGAAACATGTCCAGCGCCGTCGCCGCGAAAACATCTCCGATGGCGCTGCGGATGACCCGAGGTATGAGGCTGACCCGGTCGTCCATTGATCCGCCGCAACCCGTCATCACCCCGTCGTCGATTGGTGCCGGAATCGGGTCCGCTTGTTCTGGACTGGCGAGCAGCCCGTGCGCTTCGAGATTCGCGCCACCGACCGGACGCAGTGGACCTGGGTTCTCATGGACGAGACCGAGGAGCCCGTGGCCGAGTCGCGGCGGGACTTCCCGTCTCAGGCGCAGGCCACGGCGGCCGCGATGGCGTTCGCCCAGCTCGTGGCCCGGGCCGGGCGGCATCTCGCCGGCGCTCCCCGGGCCGGCGGCTTCCTGTAGCGCGCCGGGCGTCAGGCGCGGTGACGCAGCAATCCCATCACGCTCCAGCAGGCGATGAAGCAGCCGACGCCCATGGCGCCGAGGCAGCTGATGGTGCGCACCGGCTCTCCCCGGGCCAGCACGATGGCGAGGGCCACGGGCAGCAGGAGGATCGCGAACACCAGAGTCATGGACAGCTCCGTTTGGGCTGACCCGACCCTAGGTCCTGAATGGTTAATCAGCCCTCACGCGGGCCATTCCGAATGTGCCGCCGCGGATGTGGGGCGCGGTCCTGCGTCGGCGAGCGGGTCGGAGTGGGCGCTCCACTGCAAGTGCCTCCGCGTGATGCGGGCTACCGCGTCACGAGCCGTGAAATGCGTCGTCGCTCACCTGTTCCAGCCACGTCACGGCCTGACCGTCCAGCCGCTCCTGGATGGCGATATGGGTCATCGCCGTCGTCGCCGTGGCACCGTGCCAGTGCCTCTCACTGGGCTCGAACCAGACGACGTCGCCCGGCGCGACCTCCGCGATGGGACCGCCCTCGCGCTGGACCCAACCGCGCCCGAAAGTCACGATCAGCGTCTGGCCGAGAGGGTGCGTGTGCCACGCGGTCCGCGCACCCGGCTCGAAGGTCACGCTCGCCATGGCGACGCGTGCGGGATCGGGCGCATTGTGGAGTGGGTCGATCCGTACCGTCCCGGTGAACCACTCGGAGGGTCCCGGGCCCGAAGGCTGGCTTCCGCTGCGCTTGATGTCCATTCGATCGATCCTCCGTCGTCTCGAAACCGTTCCTCAGAGCGACCAACCGCCATCGACGGAAATCGACGCACCGGTCACGAACGCGCCGAGGTCGGAGCACATCCACAGAACGGCTTCCGCGATCTCCTCAGGCTTGCCGAGCCGCCCGACCGGCTCGAGGTCGATTGCCTTCTGGATATCGCCACCGGTGAAGCGGTCCATCATCGGCGTCTCGATGTTCCCAGGCAGGACGGCGTTCACCCGGATGTTCGATTTCGCGTAATCGAGGGCGGCGGACTTGGTCAGCCCGATCAAAGCATGCTTGGACGCGGCGTAGCTCGCCCCACTCGCGACGCCCCGGATGCCCGCGCCGGACGCGGTGTTGACCACCACGCCGCCGCCCTGGCGCAGCATCTGCGCGATCTCCTGCTTCATGCACATGAACGTGCCGCGCAGGTTGATGGCGAGGATCCGGTCCCACGCGTCGAGGTCGATCCGGTGGACCGGAGCGGCCGTGTTCTCGACGCCCGCGTTGTTGAAGGCGCAGTCGAGCCGGCCGAACCGCTCGACCGTGCCGGCCACCGCGTTTTCCACGTCCTCCGGCACTGACACGTCGCACCGGATCGCCAGCACTTCGCCGCCGCCCGCTTCGATTGCGCCGCGAACCTGTTCCAGCGGAGCCTCCATGCGGTCGGTGATCGCGACGCGCGCGCCCTCCTGCGCAAAGGCGAGCGCGGCGGCGCGGCCGATGCCGCTGGCAGCACCCGTGATGAAGGCGACCTTTCCGGTGAAACGGCGCATGTCTCGATCTTTCCGCTGACCTCGATGAGGTGCCTGACCTAGACCCCGCGCGGGTCGCCGGTCAGCCGTCCCTTCCTCATCGGAACGATGAGTCGAACTCATCGCCGGGCGGCGCGGCCTCTACAGGCCGAGCGGTTTCACTGCGCGGATCAGGTCCAGGAGGAGCCGCAATCCAGTCGGGAGCTGGCGGCGTCCGGGATAGTAGAGGTGGAAGCCCGCACCCGTCGGGACCCAGTCCGCCAGCACGATCCGCAGCTCGCCTCGGGCCACGGCGGGTCAGACGCAGGGCTCTGGAAGATACGCGAGGCCACCACCTGCCACCGCGAGCGTGAGGGCGAAGTGCGTGTTGTCGATCGTCACCGCGCCCGGAACGTCGATCGCGAACGCCTCGGACCCCTTCTCGAACTCCCACCGGTAGAGGCTCTCGTCGCCGAGGCGAATGCGCAGGCACCGGTGTGCCAAGAGGTCGGACGGATGATCGGGCGTTCCGTGCCGGTCGAGATAGCCAGGAGCGCCGACCACCACCCAGCGCAGATCGGCCGACAGGCGTTGCGCGACCATGTCCTGGGGCACCGTTCCGCCATAGCGGATGCCCGCATCGGCCCCGGTCTCCACGACGTCGAGCAGCTCGTTGGACACCCGGACGTCGATCTCCACCTGCGGATGACGCGCATGGAACAGGGGTAGAACCGGGGCAAGCAGGAGCGTGCTCGCATGTTCGAGCACGTTGAGGCGGATCCGCCCCGTGGCCTCGGTCGGCTCACGGTGCCGGTTGAGCACGTCGAGGGCGCTTCCGATCGCCGCGAACGGTGCGTCCAGCGAAGCGAGCAGATCCTCGCCAGCCGCGGTCAGGGTCACGCTCCGGCTGGTGCGGTTGACGAGGCGCACGCCGAGGCGTGCCTCCATCGCCTTGAGTGCGTGACTCAAGGCAGACGCGCTGACGCCAAGCGCGAGGCCCGCCCGTCTGAAGCTACGGTGGCGCGCGATGGCGACGAAGGTTCCAAGGTCGGCGAGATCGGTCCGATTGATCCGCATCGTCTTGTCCCGAAGGCCTGCGGCCACCGTTCGAGAACGGTTCTAGCCGGGCGCGATCCGCAGGGCGCACACCTCCGCACCGCTCTCGTCCGTGACCCAGAACCGCCAATTCGGGCTGTCCCAGAATGTCCCGCCGAGATCTTTCAGCATTTCGGCGGCGGCGACCACCGCCTGGACGCGAGCTGCGTGCTGGTCCGCAAGCTCCAGACCGTCCTCATCGAGGCTGGTCACGTGATCCTGGTAGTGAAAGTAGTAGCGCGGCATCGGCAAACCCCCGTGCAGTTCGAGCGGGAGTCCAGACGAGTCTCTCAGCCACCGGCGCTCGTGCAGTCAGCCGGCGATACTCGACGCTACCAGTAACGCAGCGCGTTGTCGCCGCCTGTGCGGCGATAGGTATCTGTGAGCGGGTGCTTCAGGACTATAAGCCCGAAGCATCCGCCTTCCAGAGCCCCATCGGTCACTCCCCGGTGCTGGCCTGATCCAGACGTACCAGACGGTCGAGGAGGGCGCGGTCGTGAAGCAGCGCCATGCGTTCCTTCGGAGACAGCCAGGCCCGAGCCTCCGCCACGGTTGCGGCCTCGCAGATCTTGGCGGTGGCCAGGGTCTGGTCGGGGTCGATGGCCCCTCGGGGCCGTGACAGCCCGACGGGGAGCATGCGGGCATGGGCCTCGGCCAGTACCGGATCGGCGTGGAGCGCGCTCAGCGCGTCGGCCTCGTCGAGGCCCTGTGCGGCGTTGCGGGCCGCCAGGATGCCGGCCCGGACGGCGATCTCCGGCGGGGTCGCCTCCTCGGGGGTCGCCAGCAGACGACGGCTCTTGAGTGCCAGCCCGAGGTCGAGCTGGCCGCTGGCCCAGGAGATCGGGATCGCCAAGACCAAGCCCAGGATCGTCGGGCTCATCCAGAGGAACAGCGAGGTCGCGAGCGCGAAGGCTGCGATGCCGGCGACCAGGCCGAGCGCCGTATGCCAGCGATGGCGGGCGACGATGTCGCGCATCGGGATCGAGCCGTCGTCACGGCGCTGCGGGTTCCAGCCGGTGTCGCGCCCGAGCAGGATGCCCATCACCGAGCCGGACTGGATTACCATGGCCACCGGCGCCACCAGGGCCGACAGCAGGACCTCCACCAGGCTCGACAGGATCAGCCGGCCGGCGCCGCCGCAGGCCCGGCGCACCGGCCCATCGAGGAGGGCCACGATCAGGCCCAGGAGCTTCGGGGCCAGCAGGACCGCCATGGTCAAGCCGAACAGCTGGAGTGCGCGAACGGGGTCGAATCGCGGGAAGACCGGCGAGAACCCGGCGCCGCCGAAATAGTCCGGCCGCTCCGTGGCGGTCTGCAGGACTAGGAGGATACCGACCACGAGCTGGCACAGCCAGAGCGGGGAGGCGAGGTAGCCGGCGATACCGGTGGCGAAGTGCTGGCGCGTGGCCGGGTGCAGGCCGGCCGCCCCGATCACCCGGGCATGCTGCAGGTTGCCCTGCGCCCAGCGGCGGTCGCGGACCGCCACGTCGATCAACGAAGGCGGGCTCTCCTCGTAGGAGCCGGGCAGTTGCGGCAGCATGTAGACCGCCCAGCCGGCGCGGCGGATCAGGGCGGCCTCGACGAAGTCGTGGGACAGGATGTGGCCGCCGAAGGGCGGCTTGCCCGGCAGGTCCGGCAGCCCGCAGGCCTGGGCGAACGCCCGCGTGCGGATGATCGCGTTGTGGCCCCAGTAATTGCCGTCGCGACCCGACCAAGCAGACAGCCCGGCGGCGATCACCGGCCCGTAGATCCGGGCGGCGAATTGCTGGAGGCGGGCGAACAGGGTGTTGCGGTTGATGATCAGCGGCAGCGTCTGGACGATGCCCGAATCCGGGTCGGCCTCCATGGCGGCCGCGAGTGCCACCACGGCCGGACCGCTCATCAGGCTGTCGGCGTCGAGAACCAGCATGTGGTCGTAGTGGCCGCCCCAGCGGGTGACGAAGTCGCCGATATTGCCGGCCTTGCGGTGATGGTTCTTCGGCCGATGCCGGTAGTACAGCCGGGCATCCGGGCCGAGGCGGTGGCGCAGGTCGAGGAAGGCGCGCTCCTCGGCGATCCAGGCGTCGGCTTGCGTCGAATCGGAGAGCACGAACCAGTCGAAATGGCCGCCCAGGCCAGTGGCCTCCACGGCTTCGCGCATGGCCTCGACGCCGGCAAAGGTTCGGGCCGTGGCCTCGTTGTAGACCGGCATCAGCACGGCGGTGCGGGTGTGCAGCGCAGTCGGGACCGGGGCCGGACGCGGCTGGCGCAGGAGCGTCGCGAAGCCGAGCAGCCCGTTGGTGAAGGCCAGCGCGATCCACGAGAAGGTCAGGCAGAACAGCACGACCAGGACGAGCTGCAGGGCGGTCGGGCTGCCGGAAACCGACACGGTCTCGACCATCTGCCAGCCGCCGAAACCGGTCAGCGCCAGCGCGCCGCCGAACACGAATAGCCGGGCCGCCCACGGGCTTTTCCGCGGCCGCGTCGGCCGGTGGCCGGCCGCACGGTCCCAGCTGGAGAGGTCCTGCACCGGCATCGCCAGGGGCGCCTCGGGCGGCATCGCAGCAATCTTGTCGGGGCGCGCGGTCCCGCCATCCGGGCTGGATGCGGGCGGCGTCAACGTGGTGGTCTCGTCCAGGCGCACGGTCGGGTGTGATCCTCGGGATGATGGGCGACGAAAAATTACGGCGTCCAGCGGAACAGCCAGGTCTCGCTGGCCCGCTCCTGGCCGCGCCGGAGTCCGAGACGCAATTCGCTCGCCCGCTCGCTGCCGGGATCGAGCTCGAATAGCACCCGCAGGGTCCGGCGCTCGGGATAGGAGAACCGGTCCTGCCGGGTGATCGTCCCGGCGGAGGCGCTGAGCGCCACCTCGATCTCCTCGGGCCGGGTCATTCCATCACCCTCGAAATCGACCGCGAACAGGCGCCGGTTGCCGGTGCTGCCGTGGCCGCACCGGCTATCCTTCACCCGGGCGAGTTCGGGGGGCAGCGGATCGGGCCATCCCCTGGACCAGTGCTGGCGGCAGAGGAAGCGCATCTCGCCGCCCTTGGCGAGCTTTGCCTTCGGGCGCCAGTAGGCGAACACGTTCTCGTTCAGCTCGGAATCGCTCGGGATTTCGAGAAGCGTCACGGCCCCCTCGCTCCAATCGTCCTGCGGCTCGATCCACAGGGACGGGCGCCGCTCCCAGCGCCGGCGGTCGTCCTCGAAGTCGTCGTACGAGCGGGCGCGCTGCATCAGGCCGAAACCCTTCGGCCCCCGGTCCAGGAAGGCCGAGACCTGCAGCGCCTCGGGATTGTGCACCGGGCGCCAGATCGGCTCGCCGTAGCCGTTGCGGATCGCCAGCCCCTCCACCGAGAAGGCGGCGGCGCGCAGGTCGTCGACCTTCTGCCGGTCGAGCGGCCCGAACAGGTAGCTGCCCTGCATGCCGCCGAGGCCGATATGGTCGAGCTCGGCCCGGGCGAACACGGTGCCGTCGATCCCGGCCACGGAGGCCTCGCGGCCCGGCGTCAACGTGAGCTTGAACGCGGCGGCGGCCGATTCCGACTCGACCAGCGCGTGGACGACGATCGGCCGCCCGGGCTCTGGTACCTCGATGAACAGGGCGCGGAACAGCGGGAATTCCTCGCCGCGGGAATCGGCCGGTCGCAGGGCGAGCGCCCGGGCGTTGATGCCGAAATCCTGGCCCTCGGCCACCAGGCGGAAGAACGAGGCGCCCTGGAACAGCGCGAAGTTCGACAACTCGGTCCCGTCGCCGAAGCGGGCGCGCAGGCGGAACCCCGAGAAGGCGGTGTCGGCGTTCAGCTCCGGCAGGGCGATGTTGGCGGCGATCAGGCTGTCCCTGTCGTAGGCGATCGGCTGCACCAGCCCGTTCTCGACGACGAAGAGGGACACCGGCGTGTCGAAGATCGACCCGCGCAGCAGCGGCTCGATCTCGTAGCCGAAGTCCCGGCCGGCCCAGACCGCGCGGCCGGGCACCGGGTGGATCGCCTCGTAGGCGTCCCGGGACAACCCCTTCAGCACGGCCGGCACGTCGTCGGTCTTCGGCGCCGCGTAGGGCGCGGAGGCCCGGGCGCGGGCGATGTCAGCGAGGGTCCCGGCCTCGAACGGCGCGCCGGCGCCCGGCAGGGTCGTCCCCGGGTTGGCGCCGGCCGGCTCGGCCGCGCGCGCGATCGCCGGCAGGGATCCCGCGGCGATACCCACGGCTCCGGCCAACAGGGCACGGCGGGTGGGGGCGGCGGCGAATCCGTCGGCGGTGGTCATGCGGGCCTGCATCTCAGGTGTCGGAACGGTGCCTGTATACCGGGAGGCTGGCTGAACCCAGGGTTAAGCCGCGGCCCCGACGGAACGGGCGCGAGTCCGTTGACTTAGAGCAAGCCGGCTCTCTAATTCTTGGGACTGAATCGCACGGGGGAGGAAGCATGGGATCGTTGCGGGTCACAGGCCACGGCGTGGATCTCGGAGAGAGTCTGCGCGGCCGTGTCGATGAGCGGATGTCCGCGACTTTGACGAAGTATCTCGACTCGCACATGAGCGATTCCTGCACCGGCCACGTCACGCTCCGGCGCGACGGAACGGCCTACCGCACGGATTGCGTCCTGCACCTCGTGTCGGGGCTGACCATCGAGGCGGTTGGCGTCGCCCACGACGCGCGGTCGAGCTTCGAGCAGACCGCCGACAAGCTCGAGACGCGCCTGCGCCGCTACAAGCATCGGTTGAAGCAGCACGCCACCGGCCCCAACGATCCCGCGGCGATCGAGGCTGCCTACGCTGTGTTCGCCCCGCCGGACGAGGTGGACGAGGATGAGCCGGAGGACGGCGATGCCCACCCGCCGATCGTTGCCGAGAGCACCAAAACCCTGCAGCGCCGGACGATCGGCGAGGCGGTGACCGCGCTCGACATGACGGGATCCCCAGTGGTTGTGTTCGTCCACGCTGGCACCGGGCGCGTCAACGTCGTATACCGGCGCAGCGATGGTGCGATCGGCTGGGTGGACCCGCCGGGCGCCGTCGACTGACGCGTGTGGACCGGGAGGAACGGAGCCGGAACCGGCCCGTTCTCCGGCCCATTGATAGTCAGGGGCGTCATCCGATACGCCTCTGCGACGAGGCCCGTTCCGACGTGGATGGGTGACGGGGCAACGGTCGATCGATGCCAATTCTGGAATTCCTCGACCCCGAATCGGTCGTGCAGTCGCTGCGCGCGAGGGCCAAGAAGCAGGTGCTTCAGGAGCTCGCGGCGCAGGCCGTGCGCCGGCTGCCGGCGCTCGACGAGCGGCCTGTGTTCGATACGCTGCTCCAGCGCGAGCGCCTCGGCTCGACCGGAATCGGCGACGGCGTGGCGATCCCGCATGGCAAGCTGCCGGGGCTCGACCGGTTGTTCGGCCTGTTCGCCCGGTTCGACCGCCCGGTGGATTTCGAGGCCCTGGACGGACAGCCGGTGGACATCGCGTTCCTGCTGCTCGCCCCCGAAGGCGCGGGCGCCGATCACCTGAAGGCGCTGGCCCAGGTCGCCCGGGTCCTTCGCGAGCCCGGCATGCTCAACCATATCCGCGCCGCCCGCGATGCCAGCGCGCTCTATGCTTTGCTCACCCGCTCGACGGCGCCGCAGGCCGCCTGATGCCGATGTTCCGTGTCGCCGCGATCCTGGTGATCCTCGGGGTGCTGCCCAGCGTCGCGCAGGCGCAGGGTGAAGCCACCTGCGGCCGGGATGTCCTGGTGGCCCAGTCGATGCAGCGTCAGGCCCTGGAGCAACTCGAACAGGCGGATGGCGACGATGCCAAGAACTGCCGCGTCTGGCGCCGCCACGTCGACACGATGCGCCGGGTCGCGAGCGTTTACGGACGCTGCCTCTCGGGTTCCGAGCGTGCCCGGAGCCTCGCCCAGGTGCAAGGCTCGGACCGAGAGTTCTCGGCGGCGATCAAAGCGCGCTGCGGCGCGCATTGAGGTCTGGCCTCGCGATTAAGCGCCCTGTTTATCGTCGCCGCTTCTAATTCTCGCTCGACCATCGACCCTGTCAGTCCGTGTCCGCGCAGCGGAGCCACGGATCCTTGGTCACAATAAATCCAGGTCTTGCCCTATCGGCGGCTCCCGATTCGGGGGCTCGCCTGCGGGGCCGCGCTAGGACACGGCCGGCTCGGTAGATCGGACGACGGATCGTCATCCGAAAATCTCAATCGAGTCCGCGCATCATCAGCGGCTCGGCCACCATCTTCACCGGTTTGCCGCGGCCGATCAGGATCGCCGCCCGGGAGCGCTCCGGATCGTCCTCGAAGCGGGTGCGGACCCAGCTCGCCAGGAACTTCACGTATTCGGAGGCGAGGAGCCTGGCCGTGGGCGGGCTCCGCCACCAGCGGTCGGCATCCAGACCCTCGGTTACGACCGGATGCGGCAGGACGCGGTCGCTGTCCTGGAGCGCGTGGTCGAGCTCGATGAGTGTGCGCGGCATGTGGTAGTTCGAGGTCACCACCGCGACGGTGTTGAAGCGGTGCGCCCGCATCCAGCGACGGGTCTCAATAGCATTGCCGATGGTGTTGCGGGCCCTGTAGTCGAGATCGACGCAGCAGGCGATCAGGGCGCGCTGGGTCGGGTTCAGCCGGGTGATCTCGTCGCGGCTGGTGCGCTCGTTGACACCGGTGATGAGAAGGCGTCGCCCGTAGCCGCCGGCCAGCAAATCGATTGCGTCGCCGATCCGCTGCGCCCCACCGGTTAACGCAACGATCCCGTCGGCCCGATCGGCCGGGCTCCGCTCGTGCCGGGCCAGCGCGCTGACGAAGACCAGGAAGCCGACGAAGAGGGCCAGGCTGCCGGCGCAGGCGGCAAGTCCGCAAACCCAGACGGCGAGCCGGTGCCGGGGATGCGACCGCGCCGGTGCGGGACCGCGGCGCGGGAGAACCCGCTCGTTCCAGGCCCAACCGAGGGCGTCGGTCGGGTAGGGGGCCGGTGCGCGTTGCATCCGCGTGGTCATCCTCCGGAGGATCGGCGCCGAATGCGGCGGCCCGGAGGCGGCCCGATCGACCCCATCCACACCGCCGCGATAACCTTTCCCAACCCTTAACGGTTTGCCACGACCCCCTGTTTCCCCTGCATGGCCATGTTGTTACGCGGTCAGGACAGGAAGCGCCGGACGGTGATCCGCGAGACGATCCCCGTGACCAGCGAGGCAATCACGCCAATCAGGATCACGCTGGCATAACCGCGCAGCCCGACCTGGACGGCGCCGAACAGGGCTTCGACCTCCTGTCCGGCCGGGCCGGACCGGGCCGCCCGGGCCAGCAGTCCGGCGATCGCGAAAGCCAGGATCGCCAGGCCGGCACCGATCGCACCCCCGCGTAGACCCAGCCCGAAGAACCGGCGCTGGAACGCGCGGGCGATGTAGTCGTCGTCGGCACCGACGAAGTGAAGCACCTCCACCACCTCGCGGTTGCCCGCCATGGCACCCCGCGTCGCGAAGGTGACGGCTAGACCGGTGGCGACCAGCACCAGCACCACCATCCCGATGCCGATGCCCACGAACGCGTTGGCCGCCGTCGAGAGCCGTTGGAGCCAGAGCGCGTGGTCGTCGAGGCTCGCCACCCCGGGCAGCGCCTCGGTCAGACGGGTACGCAAGCGCTTCAGGTCCGCGCTCCGGTTGTCGGCGAGCTTGAGTGCGATCAGGCGCGGGACAGGCAGGTCCGACAGATCGAGCCCGCTGCCGAGCCAGGGTTCCAGAAGCCGCTCGGCCTCCGCCTTGGAGAACACCCGCGCTTCGGCGATCCCGGGTTCGGACTTGGCGATGGTCTCGGCCCGGGCGACGTCGGCGTCGACTTCCCGGCCGGGGCCGGGCCGTACCTGGATCGTGACTTCCTGGGCGACGTCGCCCTGCCATTGCCCGGCATTCGTGGCGACGATTTCGGCGGCGCCCGCACAGAGGCCCGCCAGGAAGGTCAGGATCGCGATGACGGCCGCCAGCGACCGCCCGGCCGCGGTGTCGGTGGGGACCAGGGCGGCGTTGCGGCGCAGGCCCGTGGGCAGGACCGGATCCGCCGGGCCGGACGCGGAAGCTGGTTTGGGCCGGGCCGTCGCGGGGGCGCTCATTCCTCGATCCGCAGCCCGCCTTCGCCCAGCACCATACGGCGGGCGTCGACGGCGTCCATGATGCCGAAATCGTGGGTCGCGATGATCACCGAGGTCCCGAGCTTGTTCAATTCGAGGAACAGTCGCAGCAGGCGGCGCCCCAGCCCGGGATCGACGTTGCCGGTGGGTTCGTCCGCGAGCAGCAGGTCTGGCCGGGCGATCAGCGCCCGGGCGATAGCCGCGCGCTGCTTCTCCCCGCCCGACAGGAGGGGCGGCAGGGCGTGCATGCGCTCCCCGAGGCCGACCCAGCGCAGCAACTCCACCACCTCTGCGCGATAGCTGGTCTCCGACCGGCCCTGGACGCGGAGCGGCAGCGCCACGTTCTCGTAGGTGGTGAGGTGATCGAGCAGGCGGAAATCCTGGAACACAACCCCCATACGCCGCCGCAGTCCGGTAAGCGCCTTCGCGGAGATGCCGCTGACCTCCTCGCCGAAGATCGAGACGAGGCCGCGGGTCGGGCGCACCGACAGCAGGATCAGGCGCAGCAGCGTCGTCTTGCCGGCGCCCGACGGCCCGGTGAGGAACTGGAACGAACGCGGCGCGATCCGGAAACTCACGTCCGACAGCACCTCCGGCCCGAGGCCGTAGCGCATGCCGACGTTCTCGAACTGCACCACCGGCCGCTCCGCGCCGGGCAGCAGGCTCTTCATGCTCGCCTGTACGTTCAAAGCCGTGCCGGGTTTCGCCGATCCAAGGTGCCGAAATCGCCGGATGGGCGGGCGTTTTCAAGGCCGGTCAGCTTTCACTGACGCTTAACCCTCTTCGGCCACGCTTTCTCAACTGATTTTGCCGTCCGGCTCCAACCTGGACGATCGGACGGGGGATGCGATCCCGAAAGGTACCTGCCCGCCGGACCGGAGGCGAGCGCCCTGAGCGAATGGCCCGCGTATGCTGATCGTCTGCCCGAGCTGCGCCAGCGAATACCGGCTCGATGCCGGCAAGGTCGGCATGGAGGGCCGCTCGGTCCGCTGCGCCGCCTGCCGCGAAACCTGGTTCATCACCCCCGCCGACGTACTGGCCGGTCACGAGGCCGAGTTGGCCGAGCGGGCTGAGGCGGAGCCCGATCCGGTCGCCGACGCAGCCTGGCAAGAAGCCTCCGCCACGGTCCGGGCGGCCACCGACGTGCCTGAGCCAACACGAGCCCGCCGGCGCGCATCGCCGCGAGCCGACCGCGCCAAGGGCTGGCGCAGCGTTCAGGGCCTGTCGCCATCCCTCGCCGTCGGGCTGACCTTGCTGGCGGCCGTGCCTCTGATCTGCCTTGCCCGTGCCAGCGTGGTCCGGGCGGTCCCGCAGGCCGCCGCCCTGTTCGCCCGGGTCGGCTTGCCGGTGAACCTCCGCGGCATCGAGATCCGGGATGTCGTGGCCTTCAGGAATCCGGCCGAGGATGGCCGTCCGGCGGAACTTGTGATCGAGGGTGACCTCGTCGGAGTCGCCCGGACCGACGTACCGGTGGCGGCGCTGAGCGCCGAGATCCGCGACGCCGCCGGACGCGTGATCCGATCCTTCCCGGTCGCGCCGCCGCGGGCCGTGCTCGGGATGGCCGAGACCGCGCGGTTCCGCGGCACCCTGACGAGCCCGCCCGCATCGGGCCGGGCCGTGGTCCTGCGCTTCGCCGATGCCGAGACCGCACGCGATGACGCCCAAACTCCGCCCGGCGGCCACTGAAGCGAATCGAAGCCGGCTCCGGTCGGCCGGAAGTGGGATCGATCGACATCGCGCGTCGGGATGCCGCCGTGGAATTCTCTATGCGGCAATTGACCTGCGGTCTCGGCAGGACGGCAGGTCAAATCCATCCGCATGGCTTTCTCGGTCGTCAGCCGGGATCGATCCGCACATCGCACAGCCTGCGGCGGCGCTAGATCGATCTCCGATGCCGCGTCGACGGACAGGATCGGGCGGCGGCCAGGGACCACTGTTCTTGATCTCGTCGTCCGGGCGACGCGCACGAGGGATGCCATGTGATGAGATTTGGGCGGCAACGGTGACCTGTAACGGTCGGCGATTTTCGGAAATCGTCGAGGGTTTTGCGTCTACTTTTAACTGACGCGACAAGGAGTTTCAGGTCCGGAAAGGGTTTCCTTCCGCCGTGATCTGCGGCGCAGTGACGATTTTGCTCGCCTATTGCCTCTTGAGAACGGATCTGAAACTCTAGGTCAGCAGACGCACGGCGAGCGATCGCCAATACTCGAATTTAAGGTTGTGGGGCGGGTCCGCCGTGGTTGCCAAGAAAACCGTCCCGATCTTCTTTGGAACGACGGATGCCGTCGAGCCGAAACAGGCGTTCGACTATTGGCGCAGCACCGTCATGGCTGGCACCGACCTGGAGCGACTCGACCCGGAGGTCCCGTTCGCGGCCTCGCGCATGATCGCGGCATCCCGGCACGGATCGATCTTCCGGACGATCAGCCAACCCTTCAGCCTGGAGCGCAAGCCGCACCACGTCCGCAGCGACGGTCGGGACGAGATGGGCATCATGCTGGTCATTCGCGGCCGCGGCTACATCGAACAAGGCAACAACGGCGCGCTGCTGAATGCTGGCGACATCACCTTCCAGACCTGGGGACGGCCGGGCGGCGGCGGGAGTCTGTCCGACTACGAGGAAATCCGTCTCGCCGTGCCGCGCGCGACCTTCTTGGCGCATATCGGCAACGTCGACGACTTCGCAGCGAGGAAGTTCGCCGCCGGCCCGCTGAACGAACTCTTCGCGGCGTATCTGCGCGCGTTCGCGGGGTCGGTGGAAGCGATGTCGGATGCGGAGACCGGGATCGCGGTCGAAGGTGCGCTCCACCTGCTCCGGGGTGTCATCAACGGCCAGAATGCCCGGGCGGACAACGAATTGTCGGCGAACGCCCTCCGGTCCCTGGCGCTGGCGCGGATCGAACACCGCCTGCATGATCCGACGTTCGGCCCGGATGCTCTGGCGGCCGACCTTCGCATCTCCCGCAGCCGCCTCTACGCGGCCTTCTCAGGGGGGGAGGGGATCGCAGCGACAATCCGCGACGCGCGGCTCGACCGGGCCCACGACCGGATCATCCTGATGCGCAGGGCCGGGGTCCGGGTCTCGTCGATCATGGCGACCTGCGGCTTCACCGACCCGGCCGCCTTCAGCCAAGCCTTTCGACAACGCTTCGGCTTCTCGCCGCGGGACCTCCTGGCCCAGACTGTCGTCTGACCGGGTCCGGGCCGCCGTGACGCTGACCGCGAGGGTGCGGGCGAGCACCGTGGCGGGCAACGGCCCGGCTCATAACCGAAGCGTGGCTTTAGGTGGCACGACGTGCCGCCTCCTGCGTCGGCGGGGCTGATAGCGGACCGCCGAGTAGGCTTGCCGCCGGGCGCGCGTCACGCGGCTGGCTTTGGGCGGGTTCGGGCGTTGCGAGGCGAGGGCACCGTGAGTGTCGAGGCGAAGGTCCCCATCTTCTTTCAGACGACGGATGCCGTCGGGCCGAGGCATGCGTTCGCGTACTGGCGGGACGCGGTGCTCAGTGCCGCGACCATCACACCGTTCGATCCGGACGTCCCCTTCTCGGCCAGCCGCATGGTCGCGCCCTCCGCGCGGGGGACGCTGCTGCGCACCGTCAGCGCACCGGTGGGCGTGGATCGCACCGCGCGTCATATCGGCCGCGACGGACACGACGACATCGCAATCATGCTGGTAGCGGGCGGGCGGGGCTTCATCGAGCAGGGCAGCAACGACGCGCTCCTGGGCGCCGGCGACGTGGCCTTCCACGCCACGGGCAAGCCCGGCACTGCCGGCAGCAGCATCGGCTACGATGAGATCCGCCTCTCGGTGCCCCGCGCCATCTTTGCGGCGCAGATCGGAAACCCGCAGGATCTCATCGGCACGAAGCTGAGCGCCACGCCGTTGCGCGGGCTGCTGAGCGCGCATCTCGACGCCTTCGCGACCTCGGTCTCCGCCATGTCGGAAGCCCAGGCCGGTATCGCGATCGAAGGCGCCCTCCACATCCTCCGCGGCATCGTCCAAGGCCGGCGGCCGACGGAGGACGGGGAATTGTCCGTCGACGCGGTGCGCTCCCTGGCCCTCGCCCACATCCAGCGCTGCCTGCACGAGCCAGGGTTCGGCCCGCTGCCGCTGGCCGCATCCCTGCAGATCTCCCGAAGCCGCCTCTACGCCGCCTTTTCGGGCGGGGAGGGGATCGCGGCGACGATCCGCGACGCGCGGCTGGACCGCGCCCATGACCGCATCGTCATGATGCGGTCGGCGGGCGCCCGGATCGCATCGATCATGGCGAGTTGCGGCTTCACCGACGCGGCTGCGTTCAGCCGGGCCTTCCGGCAGCGCTTCGGTCTGTCGCCCCGGGATCTCCTCGCTCAAAGGAACGGATGATCAGATCCGCGTAGCGCGCGGATCAGCGGCTGGCCGCCCAGGCGCCGCCGCCTCGCCGGCAACCGATCGCACCCGGTGCGCGAGGCGCTGCGCCAGGCGGATCCCGACGATGCCGACCCGCGCGAGCCGGATCTGGCCCGGCAGCTGACGGGGACCGATCGGCCGATACGCCAGACGCGGGCTGGCGCGCTCGGCCTCCGCGATGGCCTGACCGAGGGGGAGCGCAGCGATCCGGCCGGCCTCCGCCGGGTCGATTCCGATGGCCTGCGCCCAAGCGAGACTCCTCCGCAGGCTGCCGGTGCCGTGCAAACGCCGGAACCGCCGCCGCCAGAGATGACGCCGCACCACCCGCGAAAAAACCTCCATCCGGGCGTCACAGAGGGCGTCCGGTTCCTCGCAGCGGGAGCGGATCGTGTCGGCTACCCCCCCGGGAGCCCGGCCGGTGAGCCGCGCCGAGATCGTCACGCAGACATCGGTGGCGTGCCGGACCCGCAGGCCGTGTTCGATCAGCCGGGCGATGAACGCGCCGTCCTCGCCGAGCGGGATCTCCGGCATGCCCCCGACCGCACGGTAGGCCGTCCGGGTCACCGCCAGGGTCGCGCCGATCGCGGTCCGGTGGCAGGGCCACGGGTCGTTCGGGTCCGGATCGATCCGTGCTTCGGCCTCGGTGATCAGGGCATCGTAGATGTCCTCGAGGTGCCCGCGGGCAGGGAGGGACGGCGGCAGGAGCGCGGCTTCCGCGGCGTCGAGTTCGACCCGGCCGGCGACCGCGTCGGCGCCGGCCTCGATGGCGGCGCGATTGCGGACGACCCAGTTCGGCGGAACGCGGCTATCCGCATCGGTTGACAGGATTATCCCCATATTCCCCGCATCCCCGAGCCAGGCGGCGGCGAGATCCATGGCCTTGCGCCGCGCCCAGCCGGCATGCGCGCCGGAGAACTCCTCGCTCGCGACCCGCACCGGGATCGATAGGGCCGGCGCCAGCCGTGCGACGAGGGCGTCGGTGCCGTCGGTGCAGTTGTTCAGGAACAGGACGAGCCCGAGGCTTCCTGGGGCGAGCCCGACCTGCGCGTCGATGGCCTGGAGACAGGCCTCGATCCGCTCGACCTCGTTGCGCACCGGGATCGCGATGATCGCGGTGGGCGTAGCATCGGCTGGCTTGGTGGTGCGCGTCACCGGGTCGGTCTCCGTCTGAGCCCGCACGGACGGGACCGGACGCGGGCCGCCCGGCTATGCCCGACGCTGCCTGAACGAAAACGGAAGGGGCAGCTCTGGCGGGATCGAGCCGTCAGAGCGTCTTTTCCAGCAGGCCCTCGATCCACTCCGGCTGGGTCTCGCCCACCGAGCGGCCCATCTCGGTCTCGCCCTTGTAGGCGATCAGCGTGCTCTGCATCCGCACATTGAGACGCCGCAGCAGGTCCTTCTGACTGTCGAAATCGATATCGAAGATCTGGAGATCCTTGAAGCGCGGCTCCGAGGCGAGCTTGGCCAGGATCGGTTTCTGCGTCTTGCAGATCGGGCACCAGGGGGCGCTGACTTCGATCAGGATCGGCTTGCCGCTCTTCTGCGCCGCCTCGAACGACGCGGCTGAGAACGGCATCGCCTCACCGGCAAGAGCCGGCGACAGGCTAGCCGCGAGGGCGAGACAGGCGAGCGCAAGCGCGGCGCGTCGGCTCTTCATGATCCGTTTCCTTCGGCGCCAGGGCCTTGATGGTCTTTCGGCGTCCTCGGTGTCGTTACACGATGGCGTCCGGAACGCGGCGCCGAAGGTGGGATCCGGCGCCGCCGCCCAGTCACATCATCGAGAGGCGTCGCCGAGCCGGTCCTGTTCGATCAGATCCGCGATGTCCTGCGCGTCCACCGCATCCATCGGCCGCCGGATCCGCAATGCCCGCGTGGGGGCACCGGCCCGCATCACAAGCACGATGGTCTCCATGTCCGGGCAGCCGGGATCTGCGCAGGCGATCTCGTTCACCGCAAGCGCGTCGGCCTCGCTCAGGCCGAGCGCAACGATCAGCTCCTGCTTCAGACGCGCCGCGATCCCGGCACGCTCCGCCGAGCGCGTGCGCCACGCTTTCAGACTCACGAAAGCCATGCCGAATGGTTTTCCCTGTGGCGAAGGCGGCGGTGCTATGCCCGTCGTTTAGAGGGTGCGACGCGATTCGACCGATGCCGATCCGATCGTGTTGCGCCTTTTAGGACGGGTCAAGCAGTCGACCCCCGTTCGTGACCGAAACAAACGTCGTGCTCGACCGTAATGCCTGCGCGCGCGCAGAGGACATGAAAACTTGCGACCCTGGCGAGACGGACCGGGTGACCGGCGAAGCTATCACCACGGGAACCTCAAGGAGGCCCTGATCGAGGCCGCGCGCCGGTTCATCGCCGAGCGCGGGATCGGCGGATTCGCGTTGGTCGATGCCGCTCGCCTGGTCGGGGTGACGCCGGCCGCCCTCTATCGGCACTTCCGCGGCCGCGATGCGCTGCTCGAAGAGCTGGCCGGGCGCGGCTTCGCGGAACTCGCGGCCCGCCTGGCACGGGCGCTGACCTCCCGGGGTACGCCCCTCGAGCGCTTCACCCGGATGGGCGAAGCCTACCTCGCCTTCGCCGAAGAGGAGCCGGCTTATTACGCGGCGATCTTCGAGACCCGCGGCACCGTCGCCGAGCCGTCCGACACGGAGGCGGGTGCGCCTGGACGCCCGTCCCCGTTCGACCTGCTGGTCGAGGCGCTGCAGGCGACCTTCGCGGATGGGTTCGGGGGCGTCGCGCCCCGGTTCATCGCCCTCGAGGTCTGGGCGCTGGCACACGGCATCGCGACCCTGTCGGCTGCCGGGCATCTGCCGCGGGGGCCGGGCTTTCCGGACAAGTACGAGCTTCTGCGCGCCGGCGTGCTGGCGCTGGTCCATGGTGTTGCGCAGCCGGGTGAACGCGCCCGGTCTTGAAAGCGTGCCCCGGCACCCGCATGTTAACTCCGTTCACATGAGCAGCGGAGCCAAGCCGTGACCACGCAATCCTCTTCCCCCTGGGCGACCGGCAAGCTCTGCCGCTCCGGCCCATTCCCCCGCCGGTCTCTCGAAATCGGCGCGATCGTCGTCGGGTTCATCTATTGGTGGCCGGTCGGCCTCGCCCTCGTTGCCTGGAAGATCGCCGGCTACCCGGCCTTCTCGGAACTGCGCGACGCCGCACGCCGGGGTGTCGCCGGCTTTGAGGGCAGCGGGCGCTCGGCCTCGCGCTTCGCCCGGGCCTTCGAGGCCGCCAACCGCGGCGGCACCGGCAATGCGGCGTTCGACGCTTACCGCCGGGCCGAGCTCGATCGGCTCGAAGCGCAGCGGAAGGCTCTGGAAGACGAGAGCCGCGCCTTCACCGACTTCGTCGAGGAGCTGAAGCGGGCCAAGGATCGCGAGCAGTTCGACGCCTTCATGGCCAAGCGCCGCGGCGAGGGCGGCCAGGACCGCTCCTACACCGCCTGAAGACATGGCAGAGGCGGGACCCGGCGGGATAGCCGGGCCCCGTTCATATGGATTCTTAGGCCGCCCGCACCGTATTGAGGAAGCGGGACACTTCCACCGTGAGGCGCTCGGATTGCCGCGACAGCTCTGAGGCCGCGCCAAGCACCTGCGCCGCCGACTGTCCGGTCGCCTCTGCTGCCTCCGCGACGCCCGCGATGTTGCTGGTGACCTCGCCGGTGCCGATCGCGGCCTGCCCGACGTTGCGGACGATCTCCTGCGTCGCCGCGCCCTGTTCCTCGACCGCTGCCGCGATCGAGGTGGCGACGGTGCTGATGTCCTGGATCCGACCGGTGATCGATCCGATCGCGGTCACAGCCTGTCCCGTCGATCCCTGGACGCGGGCGATCTGGCCGGCGATCTCGTCGGTCGCCTTGGCGGTCTGCTCGGCCAGCGCCTTCACCTCGCTCGCCACCACAGCGAAGCCCCGTCCCGCATCTCCGGCGCGGGCCGCCTCGATGGTGGCGTTGAGCGCCAGCAGGTTGGTCTGGCCGGCGATCGACGAGATCAGTCCGACCACGTCGCCGATCCGGGCGACGGCAGCGCTCAGCTCGTGTACCAGCGCGTTCGTCTGCCCGGCCTCGTCCACGGCGCTCTGGGCCAGCTTGGCGGACCCGTCCATCTGCCGGCCGATCTCCTGGACCGACGAGCCAAGCTCCTCGGCGGCCGCCGCCACGGTGTTGACGTTGCTGGCGGCCTCCTCCGCCGCGGACGCCACCGCGCCGGACTGCGCCGAGGTCTGCCCAGCCATGGCCGACAGCGCGCTCGCAGTGGTCTGCAGTTCCGTCGCAGAGGACGAGACCCGGCCGATGATGCCACCGACCGCCTTCTCGAAGCTGTCGGCTATCTCGCGCATGCCGGCCTTGCGCTGCTCCTCGGCGGCGGCGCGCGCCTGCTCAGCCTCGACCTCGAGCGCGCGAGTGCGGATCATGTTGTCCTTAAACACCTCCACGGCCGCCGCCATGGCGCCGATCTCGTCGTGCCGGTCCCGGGCTGGCACCGTCACGCCGGTATCGCCGCCCGCAAGCCGCGACATGATTTTGGTCATCCGCTGGATGGGGCGCGAAATCCGGAACAGGGAAAAAGCCGCCGCCACGAGCGCCGCGATCACCGACAGGATGACGTTGCCCCAGGCCGCCGCGGACGCTGTCTTGGCCCGATCCACCGCCTCGTCGACCTCCTGGGCTGCGTTCCGCTCGTTCAGGGCGACCAGGCGCGAGAGCGCGGCGCGCGTCTCGTCGTAGAGCCTCACCGTGTCGACCCCGCCGAGTTGCTCGAGCGCCTCGGCCTGCTTGCCGGAGGCGATCAGCCGTCGCATCGCGCCGTCGACCTGCTCGTAGCGGCTCCACAGGGCGACGAATGCATCGTAAAGCCCCCGCTCCTCGGGGGTGGAGATCAGGCGCTCGTAGGTATTGCGCCGCTCGGCAAGCCGCGTGAGCGTCGTCGCGAGCTGCGCCTCGCCGATCCTGAGGCTGTCGGGATCCTTGGAGAGGGTGATCAGGCGGAACTGCTTGATCCGCACCTCCGAGGCCGCGACCTCGACTGCGTTGATCCGCGATACCGACGGAAGCCAGTTGCTCGCGACCTCCGTCATCGCATGCCGAATGTCGGCAAGCTCGATGATCGATAGACTTCCCTGACCTGCCGCGAGCAGGGCGAACAATCCAAATATGGCTGCGAGCGTGGTCTTGAGCGAAACGGTGAGGCGCATGGCTTTGAACCGATACCCGGATGATAGCGCCAGCTAGCAGATGGGGTGTGTCTTTGAAAAGTCGGCGGGTAATGTTTGGCGTCAATTTCTGTTTCAGACGATCAAGAATTTAATTGACGCAGAATTGGGCGTCTTCGCTATCTAATCTGTTTATTTAGATTTCAAATCTGACGACATATGCTTTGAATACGTATGTTTGATAGATTCAAAATAGCATCACGTCAAAATGAGTTTGGGTCTTTATTAGAATGAGTTCGGTTTTTTAAGGGTCAGGCGCGCAGACGCGTCGTCACCCGACCGCTGCGCCACGCCAACGTCATTCCGAGTTCCAGTCAACGCGCGGCCTCGATCGGGTCTGAATAGGTGTATTCGCCGCGTGTCACGTTGCGCCCGGGCGTCCGCTCCTGCATTCCTGCCCCTCTGGGGTGGAGGGATGTGCGATGCCGGCGAGTCGGGTCACGGTGGTCGATCACCCCCTGGTGCAGCACAAGCTCACCTATCTGCGGGACAAGAACCGCTCGACAAAGGGGTTTCGCCAGCTGCTGAACGAGATCGGCATGCTGCTCGCCTACGAGGTGACGCGGGACCTGCCGCTGGAACCCGTCACGATCGAGACGCCGATCCAGCCGATGGAGGGCCGCCAGATCCAGGGCAAGAAATTGGTTTTCGCGCCCATCCTGCGGGCGGGTGTCGGTTTCCTCGACGGGATGCTGTCGCTGGTGCCCTCGGCCCGGGTCGCCCATGTCGGGCTGTACCGCGATCCCGAGTCGCTCGAGGCGGTCGAGTATTACTTCAAGGCCCCGTCCGATCTCGCCGACCGAACCGTGCTGGTGCTCGACCCGATGCTCGCCACCGCGAATTCCGCCATCGCGGCGCTCGACCGGTTGAAGGCCCGGGGCGCTTCGGACCTGCGCTTCGTCTGCTTGTTGGCCGCCCCGGAGGGTCTGGCGAAGTTCCAGGCCGCGCATCCCGACGTCCCGATCTGGACGGCGGCGATCGACAGCCATCTGAACGACCATGGCTACATCGTGCCGGGCCTGGGCGATGCGGGGGACCGGATGTACGGCACCCGCTGACCGAACAGCCCCCCGGCTGGGCCAATTCTATCGATCAGTCTGCCGGTGTTTCGCACATTGGTCGGATGCACATTGTATTCATCACGCCGAATGCTACAAAAATCGTCCGATCCCCGATGCGGCGCCAAAAGCCGCACGGCCCGGAGGAGGAATCAGCATGGCGATGGATCGCAGCGTGACGAGCCGGGCGGTGACCCTGCTGGCGGCAGCCGGGTTGTTGGCCGCGGGTGAGGCCCGGGCGGCGGACCCGATCAAGATCGGGGTGATCGCGGAGGCGCAATCGGTGGTCGGGGCCTCGATCCCCCAGGCCGTCCAGCTCGCCGCCGACGAGATCAACGCGAAGGGCGGCATCGACGGGCGCCAGATCCAGGTGGTCTCCTACGACGACAAGAGTTCGGCCTCCGACGCCGTCCGGGCGTTCCAGCGGGCGGTCTCCGAGGACAAGGCCCACGTCGTTATCGCCAGCTACATCTCCGAAGTCGTGCTGGCGTTGATGCCCTGGGCGGCCCGGCTCAAGACCCCGATGATCACCCCGGGCGCCGCCTCCAACGAGATCAGCCTGGCGGTCCACAAGGATTACGCCCGCAACAAGTACACCTTCCACGGTTATCTCACCTCGGCGGCTCTCGCCCAGTCGATCTGCGATTCGACTAAGGACATGCTCCTCGACCTGATGAAGGTGAAGACCGCCGCGATCATGAGCGAGGACGCGGCCTGGACCCGTCCGCTCGACGCGGGCTACGAGAAATGCCTGCCCGAGATCGGCGTGAAGGTGGTCGATCACATCCGGTTCTCGCCGGATACCGGCGATTTCACGCCGATCTACAACAAGATCGAGGCCGGCAAGCCGGACCTGATCGTCACCGGCATCTCGCATGTCGGCGTGCAGCCGACCGTGCAGTGGCGCAACCAGCAGGTGCCGTTGGCCATGACCGGCATGAATTCGCAGGCGACCTCCTCGACCTTCTGGGCCAACACCAACGGGGCGACCCAGGGCGTGATCTTCCAGAGCATCGCGGTGCCGGGCGCCGCGATCACCGACAAGTCGCTGGCCTTTAGCGAGGCCTTCAAGAAGCGCTTCGGCAGCGATCCGTCCTATGCCGGCTACATGGCCTACGATCAGGTCTATTACACCGCCGACGCGGTGAAGCGGGCCGGCTCCACCGAGGCCGACAAGCTGGTCGAGGCCCTGGAGAAGACCGACTGGGTCGGCACGGTGGGCCGGACGCAGTTCTACGGCAAGGACGACCCCTTTACGCACTCGATCAAGTACGGGCCGGGCTTCGTCACCGGGCTGATGGCGCAGTGGCAGGACGGCAAGCAGGTCGCGATCTGGCCGACGAGCCTCGCGCAGGGCAAGATCGTTCTGCCCCCGGCCGTGAAGGCGGCGGCGCGATAGTCTGCCGGCTCCACAAGGGGCGGCTTGCCAAGCGCGCCCGTTGCCGCAAGTACAGCCCGACCGCGTCTCCCGGGGCGCGGCCGGGAATACGTACGCGTTGAGGATGCTTCGATGGCTAGCACCGCCCTGCCCGAGACCATGCGCCGGATCCATTTCACGGGACCGGGCGGGCCGGAGGTGCTCGCCGTGGAGACTGCGCCGCTGCCGAGCCCCGGGCCGGGCCAAGTCCTGATCGAGGTGGTGGCGGCCGGCGTGAATCGCCCGGACGTCATGCAGCGGGCCGGCCTGTATCCGCCGCCGCCCGGCGCCACCGCGATTCCGGGCCTCGAAGTCGCCGGCCGTGTCGTGGCTTTGGGTGAGGGGGTCGACGGTCTCGCCATCGGCGACGAGGTCTGCGCCCTCGTGATCAGCGGCGGCTACGCGGAGTTCGCGGTCGCCGAGGCCGCCCATTGCCTGCCCCGCCCCAAGGCTCTCTCGCTCGTCGACGCGGCCGGGCTGCCGGAGACCTTCTTCACGGTCTATTCGAACGTGGTCCAACGCGGCCGACTCGCCAAGGGCGAGAGCTTCCTGGTGCATGGCGGATCGAGCGGCATCGGCGCCACGGCGATCCAGATGGCCAAGCATCTCGGCGCCCGGGTGTTTGCCACCGCGGGCTCGGCCGAGAAATGCCGCTTCTGCGAGGATCTCGGAGCCGATGCCGCCATCGACTACAAGCAGGCCGACTTCGCCGAGGAGATCAAGCGCCTTACCGATGGGCGCGGCGTCGACGTCATCCTCGACATGATCGGCGCGAGCTACCTCGCTCGCAACATCAAGTCACTGGCCCCTGACGGCCGCCTGGTGATGATCGCCCTCATGGGCGGCTACAAGGTGGACGGCCTGAACATCACCCCGATCATGCGCAACCGGCTGACCTTCACGGGCTCGACCCTGCGGCCGCGCCCGAAGGCCGACAAGGCAGCGATCGCCGACGGCCTGCGCAAGGATGTCTGGCCAGAGCTCGAGGCGGGGCGGATCCGTTCGGTCACGCACGCCTCCTTCCCGCTGGAACAGGCCCAGAAGGCCCACGCGCTGATGGAATCGAGCGCGCATCTCGGCAAGATCCTGCTCACCACCGGTCGCTAACCGGCGCGCCCGACAGGAACCCGCCACGACGGCGCCGCGTTGGCGGCCGGTAACGAAATCGTGTCGCGCGCGTCGCGTCCGGGTGGGGAGGGTGTGAAAATGGTGGAGAAACTGAACCAGCAGGAAAGCCGGCAGGGCCAGCGCGGCAAGCCCGTCCTGTGGGTCCTGGTCGGCAGCCTCGTTCTTCTGGCGATCGCGACGGTCGGCCTGCTGACCTGGAACGGCGCCAACTCCCCGAAGGATTATGCCAGCCAGAGCCAGGATGCGTCCCGGCGTGAGGTGACCGGCTCGGTCAACGGTCAGTCCGGCAGCGCCACCCCGTCGAACAGCACCGCGGTCCCGGGCGGCAACCCATCCTACCCGCAGCCGGCCCAGCCGAACGCAAACGGCGGCACGGCGAAGTAAGGTTTGTGATTCGGGGCGGCGCCGGGCGCCGTCCCGTGTGACGTTCGCTGCGACCCGACGTTCAGCGCGTCGGGATCGGGGTCGGCCCACGATAGTCGTAGAAACCGCGCTTGGCCTTGCGACCCAGCCAACCGGCCTCGACATACTTCACCAGAAGCGGGCAGGGCCGATACTTGGAGTCGGCCAGACCTTCATAGAGCACCTGCATCACGGACAGGCAGGTATCCAGCCCGATGAAGTCGGCCAGCTGCAGCGGCCCCATCGGGTGGTTCGCGCCGAGCTTCATGGCGGTGTCGATCGACTCGACCGACCCAACGCCTTCGTAGAGCGTGTAGATCGCCTCGTTGATCATCGGCAGCAGGATGCGGTTGACGATGAAGGCCGGAAAATCCTCCGACATCGTCGAGATCTTGCCGAGCTTGGCGATGAACGCCTTGGCCGACTCGTAGGTGGAATCCTCCGTGGCGATGCCGCGGATCAGCTCGACGAGCTGCATCACCGGCACCGGGTTCATGAAGTGGATGCCGATGAACCGCTCCGGGCGGTCGGTCGCCGCAGCCAGCCGGGTGATCGAGATCGACGACGTGTTGGTCGCCACGATCGCATCCGGGCGCAGGGACGCGCAGAGGGTCGAGAAGATCTCTCGCTTGGTCGCCTCGTTCTCCGTGGCGGCCTCGATCACGAGGTCGGCAGGGCCGAGGTCGGCGAAGCCGGGCGCCGGCTTGATGCGCGACCGGATCTCCCGGCTTTCAAACTCTTCGATCGTGCCCTTGGACACGAGCCGCGACAGACCCGCGTCGATCGACGACAGGCCGTTCTCGAGACGGTTCGGGTCACGGTCGTTCAGCAGGACATCGAGACCGGCGGTAGCGCAGACCTGCGCGATGCCGCTGCCCATCTGGCCCGCGCCGATGATGCCGACCCGCTTGATCTCCATGTCCATCTGTCGACCTGTGCCCCCATACGGACGTTGCTGCGCGCCTGCCCGAGGGGGTGGACCGCGCCAACGCCGCGGCCCGTGCGAATACGGGCCGTCCCTGACTTCTAGACCATTCTCGTTCGCAGAAGGAACCCGTCGACAGGCGCGTTGCGACAATGCTCGCCCGGTGAACCTCGCCGGGCGAGCGCGACCGTTACTGCCCCTTTGCCTTGCCGATCTCCGCCTGGAAGTCCGGTACAACCTGGAATAGGTCGCCGACCAATCCGTAATCCGCCACTTGGAAGATCGGCGCATCCTCGTCCTTGTTGATCGCGACGATGACCTTCGAATCCTTCATGCCGGCAAGGTGCTGGATCGCCCCTGAGATGCCGACAGCGACGTAGAGATCCGGCGCCACGACCTTGCCGGTCTGGCCGACCTGCCAGTCGTTCGGCGCGTAGCCGGCATCGACCGCCGCGCGCGAGGCGCCGACAGCGGCGCCCAGGGCATCCGCCAGGGGCTCGATCAACGCGTGGAATTTCTCGGACGATCCGAGCGAGCGGCCGCCCGACACGATGATCCGGGCCGAGGCCAGTTCCGGCCGGTCGGACTTGGCGATCTCCTCGCCCTTGAAGGTGGAGCCACCGGACTCGGGCGCCGCCGCGGAAACGGCTTCGACGGTGGCGGCCGCGCCGCCCTGTTCCGCCGCCATGAACGCCGCGGTGCGCACCGTGATCACAGTCTTGCCGGCGGGGATCTGGACGGTCTGGATAGCGTTGCCCGCGTAGATCGGGCGCTCGAACGTGCCGGGCGAGATCACCTTGATGATGTCCGAGACCTGCGCGACATCGAGCAGGGCGGCCACCCGCGGCAGCACGTTCTTGCCCGTCGTCGAAGCCGACGCGATGATGATGTCGTAGGGTCCCGCAATCGATGCGATCAGCGCGCCGAGCGGCTCGGCGAGGTCGTGGTCGTAGATGCCGTCCTCGGCGTTCAGCACCTTCTCGACGCCGTCGAGCTTGGCTGCCGCCTCCGCGACCGCCTTCGAGCCTGCGCCCAGCACGAGGGCGTGGACCGGCGCACCGATATCTTTGGCGGCCGTCAGCGCCTTCAGGGTGCCGTCCTTGATCTGGCCGTTGCCGTGCTCGACGAAGAGGAGTGTCGTCATGGTCGTCTGGTGCCCTTGGAGGTGATGGCGCGCCGCTCGACCGGGACGGGAGCGGCGCGAGCGAGTCAGATCACGCCGGCTTCGACCTTGAGCTTCTGGACGAGCTCGGCGGCCGAGCCGACCTTGACGCCGGCGGAGCGCCCCGGCGGCTCGGCGGTCTTGAGCACCTTGAGCCGCGGGGTCACATCGACGCCGAGCGCTTCGGGGCTCAGCTCCTCGAGCGGCTTCTTCTTGGCCTTCATGATGTTCGGCAGCGACGCATAGCGCGGCTCGTTGAGGCGCAGATCGGTGGTGACGATCGCCGGGAGCTTGAGCGTCACGGTCTGCAGGCCGCCATCGACCTCGCGGGTCACGTCGAGGCTGCCCTCAGAAGCCTCGATCTTGTACGCGAAGGTGCCCTGCGGCCAGCCGAGCAGCGCGCCGAGCATCTGGCCGGTCTGGTTCGAATCGTCGTCGATCGCCTGCTTGCCCAGGATCACGAGCTGCGGCGTCTCCTTCTCGACCACGGCCTTCAGGAGCTTGGCCACCGCCAGCGGCTCGCAGTTCACGTCGGTCTTGACCAGGATGGCCCGGTCGGCGCCCATCGCGAGTGCGGTGCGCAGGGTCTCTTGCGCCTGCTGCGGGCCGATCGACACAGCCACGATCTCGGTGACGGTGCCCTTCTCCTTCAAGCGGATCGCCTCTTCGACGGCGATCTCGTCGAAGGGGTTCATCGACATCTTGACGTTGGCGAGTTCGACCCCGGAGCCATCGGCTTTCACGCGGATCTTGACGTTGTAGTCCACCACCCTCTTGACGGGCACCAGCACCTTCATGGCGGTCTCGATCCTTCCCCATGGATTCTTGTTGCCGGACCCGCCAGGCCTTCAAGCGTTCGACGCACGGGGACGGCGGGTCCGCAAAGCGGGCGGACCGTAACGGCCACATTTCGGCCTTGTCAACGCGAGGCGGTAAAAGCTCCTGCCTGGCTGGACTGGTCTTCGCGGCCGCGACGACCCGTTCCGATTCGCCTCAGCGATTGGCGCCCGGCACCCAGAGCACGTCGTCGACCCCATCCGCGTTCGCGGTACGGCTCGCCACGAACAGGAAGTCCGAAAGGCGATTGAGATACTGAACCGCCTCGGGCGAGACGATCTCGCCGTCGCGGTCGGCGAGGCTCACTGCCAGTCGCTCGGCACGCCGGCACACGGTGCGGGCGAGATGAAGCGCCGCCGAGGCCGGCGACCCGCCAGGGAGCACGAAGGATTTCAGCGGTGCGATCGACGCGTTGAGGGCGTCGATGTCGCGCTCCAGCCGCTCGACCTGGCTGGCGACGATTCGCAGTGGCTCGTAGGGCAGGGGCTCCGGGCTGGGCGGGGTCGCAAGGTCGGCGCCCAGATCGAACAGGTCGTTCTGGATCGCCCCGAGCATCCCGTCGAGGGCGCCCTGCGTGTGCAGACGGACCATCCCGATGCAGGCATTGGTCTCGTCGACCGTGCCGTAGGTCTCGACCCTCAGGTCTGCTTTGGATCGGCGCTGCCCATCGGCCAGGGCGGTGGTGCCCTTGTCGCCGGTGCGTGTGTAGATCCGGTTGAGCTTGACCAAGGAACCTGCGCCTCACAACGGCTGGCGAACCCGGCGAGTTCGCGACTCGTAGGGCCTAGAGCCCTTCAGGCGGTCGCGCAATTGGTGCCGTTATCAGAACGTGTAGCCGATTTTGCCGCCGAAATTGGTCAGGCCGCGGTTGTTCGCGCACAGGCCGGCGTTCGACATGTGCTCGACCGTCGCCATGACGCTCCAATGCTCGGTCAGGCGATAGCCCAGAGCCGCCGCCTCGCGGAACATCGGCGAGCAGCCGAGCGTGTTGAAGCCGTAGGGCGTCTGCGCCTTCGGCCCGGTATAGCCGTTATGGGCGACGCCGCCGAAGAAGCCGTCGAGGAAGACGCGTCGACCCAGGGTCTCAGGGAAGATGTCGACGGTCCAGGTCGCACCGAGATACGCGTAGCTGGTCCGGCCGCCCGTGTTGTAGCTGCCGCCCACCGTCGGACGCGGCACGAAGGCCTGCCAGAACGGGTCGGCGCTGACCTGCGGCTTGGCGAACAGGATCTCGCCGTTGACGTTGGCCTTGCTGAACCCTGGAAGCTTGCCCTCGGCGCTGCCCGGATCCTGCACGGCGCCGCCGATGCGCACCTCCGAGACGATGCTCAGCGGCTGGGCCGGGGCCGCATAGGCCGCAGGCAAGGGCGGCGCGTCAGCCGCGGAGGCTGGCAGGATGGCCGCACCGATGATGAGGCTGACGACGCAGGTGCGGAGGGCGGCAATCATGGGGCTCGGCCGGTTGGGCAAGGCGGTCTGTCTCTACCGAGCGTAGCACGGCGCCTTGGGACGCCGGCGGCCAATTCATCCCGGACCCCCGCGAAAGGTGCGCGGTGCGGCGACATGGACACAGTGAGACGGCGGCCCGGACGGCGGCTGCCGGATCCGGAGACGGCGTTCAGGCCGAGCGCCACCAGACGACACCCATGATGACCAGGATCGCCACGAACTGCAGCAGAACGCGCAAGCGCATCAGCTTCTGAGAGACATTGGCGCTGCCGCCCCGCATCATGTTGGCAAGGCCGAACAGCAGGACCACGGCAACCGCCGCGCAGGCGACGAAGACGAGCAGATTGGACGACATGACGGGAGGAATCCGAACCCGACGGGCGCCGGGATCCGGCGCGCCGCCGCTTGACGAGAGGCATTCGGCTCGCTCGGCCGACAAGAAGCCGGTCCGGCGAGCCGATCACGAGACTGCAGCGAAGGCTGGCTAACCGCGGGACGCCGGACTTCGCTGTCAATTACGCCGGAGCAGGCGCTCGAAATAGTCGAGCTCCTCCCTCGGCCTAGTGGGATCGCCGAGCTTGCGCCGCAGCTCTTCCATGATGCGGCGCGCCCGCTGGACAGCCGATTCGTCGGCGGTCGGCACGCGAACCCGGCCGTCGCTCATGTCGCGACCTTTGGTCGGCCGGCCGAGCGGGTCGTCGTCGCGAGCGCCGGCCTGGCCCTGCTGACCAGGCTGCTGGCCGCCTTCCTGCTGACCTTCGCCCTGGCCCTCGGCCATTTCCTGCATCTGCTGCGCCATGCCTTCCGCGCCCTTCTTCAGGCCTTCGAGCGCGCGACCCTGAGCATCCACGGCTTCATTGGCATCGCCCTGCTTGAGAGCGTTCTCGGCCTCACGCATGGCGTCCTCCGCATCAGAGAGGCCCTGCTCGCCGCGCATGCCGTTCTCCTTCATGCGCTGCTCGAGATCCTCCAGGCGCTGCCGCAACGCCTGCTGCCGATCGCCGACATTGCCCTGATCGCCCTGGCCCTGCTTCTGACCCTGTTTTCCCTGTCCCTGCTGTCCCTGCTGGCCCTGCTGGCCCTGCTGGCCCTGCTGGCCCTGCTGACCCTGCTGCCCTGGGCTCTGCTTACCCTGGCCCTGTTGCGGCTGCCCGCGGTTGCCCTGCTGCTGTTGCTGCCCGCGGTTCGACGGCCGCTGCTGGCCGTTGCCCGGCTCCCGGCCATCCTTGAAGGTCTCGTCGCGCAGGCCCTGCTGCTCGCGTGCCATCGCGTCGAGGTCGCGCATCTGCTTCTGCATCTCGCGGCTGGCCTGATCGGATTGACCGCCCTTTTCCGCGGTCTGTAGGTTCTCGAGGATGTTGCGCAGCTGCTCCATCAGGCGTTGCGCCTCGGCGGTGTCGCCGCGCTTCATCGCCTCGGCCATGTCCTGGATCATCTTGTCGAGATCCTCGGGCGTGACCGTCTTCGATTGCTGGTTGTTCTGGCCCTTCTCGCCCGGATCGCGCGGCTGGCGGCTCTGCTTCTGCGCCATCTGCAAGAGGAACTTGTCGAGGGCCTGCTTGAGGTCCTGCGTGAGGCGCTTGATCTCGTCGTCGGGGGCGTTGCGCTCGATCGCCTCCTTCAGCCGGTCCTGGGCCTGGCGCAGCTGCTTCTCGGCATCCGACAGGTCGCCGTCCTCGATCTTCAACGCCATCTCCCACAGGAGATCGGCGACCTCGATCAGATCCGCATCGGACTTCGCCCGGCGCAGGCGCTCTGTCGCAGTCCGGAGGCCGAGGAAGACCGGCGGCTGCGGCGTGAACATGTCGGGGGCGACCAGGAGCGCGTCGAGGGCGCCCTGCACCCATAGACGGTCCGCATCCGGCGCGGTGACGAGGCGGCGGCGGTCCTCAGCAAGCGCCCGCGCCAAAGGATCGCGGAACTGCCGCGCCGGGAGCGTGATCTCGGCGGATGCCGTACGCCCCTCCTGGCCAGCCTCGTCCTTGACGACGATCTGATAGCGCACCCGGGCGCCGGACCATGGGCTATCTGTGAGATCGACCAGGGTCTTGGTGTCAGTCTCCCCGGAAGCATCGGCCGGCAACGCCAGGTTGATCCGTGGGACCGGGGCCAGCGAGCGGCCCGCCCTCAGCGGTTCGATCACGCCTTCCGCTGAGCTGATCCCGTAATCGTCCTTGGCGCGGTAGGTGAGGTTGAAGGTGCCGCGGCCGTTCACCTCCGGGCCGCCGACGGCCGTCACCTCGGGCGGCCGGTCCGGGATCGCGTCCACGGTCAGCTTCTGGCGACCGGCGGGCGTCACAATGACAAGTTCAGCCCCACCGACGATGCGGTAGCGCTCCTCGCGCAGGTCCGGCCGTTCCTCCTGACCGGGGATTGGCGTGAGCCCGGCATTCGGCGTCAGCGTGGTGTTCGCCGCGGCCTTTCCCTGACCGGCGATGCGCACGATCAATTGCGCGTTGACCGGTGCCCGCAGGTGTTGGTCGCTGCCGTCCATCGCGATCAGGAGCGGCGGCAGCCGGGTGTAGAGCGGCGGATCGATCCAGCCGTCGACCCGGAAATTCGGCCCTGGAGCCACCGGCTCGTGCCAGTCGAACGCGGCTGCGACGCGCGCCCGCCATTCGGGTCCGGCCACGAACAGGCTGGCCACCGCGGCCACCACGATTCCAGCCCGCAGGGCATAGGGATCGCGTCGCGTCATGCCGGGGCGCGGCAACCCGACCCGCAGGGCCGCGACCGCTTGTGCGGCCCTGCGCTGATGCAGTGCCCAAAGGGTCCGGCTGCCAGGATCCGCGGCGCCGACTGCCAGCGTATCCTGCGCGGCCGAGGCCGGTCCATGACGCAGGGCCGGATCGCGCGTGGCCGCCTCCCGGTCGAGCCGGGCCAGGGCCACCCGGCGATCGGGCCGCGCGAGTTGCGCCAGCGGCAGCAGCGCGACGATCAGCAGGAGAGCCAGAATGGCGAGCCCGATCTGCCGCCAGAGCGGGTCGAGATCGAGCCAAAGACCGGCCCAGGACAGGGCGAGGAACAGCAATCCGACGCCGAGTCCGCGCCATAGCACCGGCCAGGCTTGCTCCCAGAGGGATGCCGCCCGGGCCTGGGCGACGAGCCGGTCGAGCCGCGCGGCGGCCGCTTGTCCCGTCCCGGTGCCGGTCGTGCTGTCGAAGCCGTCCCTGTCGTTCACGCCGACCGTTCCGCCTCAATCGCGAGGATATATCGGAGGTGCCCGAGAGGATCTGGGTTCCGACACCAAGAGGCTAGCATGGTGGGCCGGGTCAGTCGGCGGGTCAAATCGGCGCGATGGTCTCAGAGCGTGGGCTACGTGGTCGCCTTGGTCGCCACCAGCATGTTGCCGCATGCCAGCTCTGAGAAGGCGTCCGGCGGAAGCGCATTCAGGAATTTCCACCACACGGGATCCTGCTGATCCATCGAGACCATGTCACTGACCGTCAGGCGCGAGAAATCGTGGCGGAGCTGCGGATCGATGAGGTGATGGGCGAAACGCCCGAGGATCCACTGGATCGTGTAGGCCGCCGTCTGGTGGGCGCCAGTATAGGCCATGTCCGTCTTGAACCCGTTGTCCTCGAACAGGCTGATCAATCCTTCGCGGGTCGCATTAAAATAATGAGACGGATAGCCGTGGACTGGCTGCAGAAACGGCCAATCGATGAAAACTTGACCGCCCGGCTTGAGCATCCGCGCGATCTCTTCGATCACGAGCCACGGCTTGCGCGTGTGCTCAAGAACCGCGAAACATCCGACTCCCGATAAAGTCCCCGATCGTATCGGATAAAGACAGTTCGGCTCGACGATCAAATCGGCAGAACGGGATGGATAGACCTCCAGGTAGAGGCAATTTTCGAAGGTGCGTTCGCGGTAGCCGCAGCCCAGATCGAGAAATAGCTCGTCGGGGCAAGCCCGAACCAAGTTCACGAACATTTCAACTTCGTGATTGGCGCTCTCACTCTCGTAATCACGTAAATCGAAATGTCGATCTGTCGTAAAAATCGGAAATGTCCTGTTCGGCTCCTGATCAATTGGCGCTTGTAGAGCGGACCTGAACCGCTCGTATTTTGCTGTGCGCAGGTCGCGCATGACCACACGTCCTTCTCTGAACGAGCCCCGCTGAGGCTCGAAGGACGTGGCTAATGAACAAAGGCTGCTTCAAGCTTGCGCTTAGATCAGCCTATCAGCCAACTTCAACGATTTCCGATTAAATTTGGCCTGCCGGGACGACGCCCGTCCGGCAGCTGCCGATCTTCAATTGTGCGCCTGGATGAAGTTGCGCACCTGCGGGTAGATCTGCGTTTCCCAGCGCTTTCCGGCAAAGACGCCATAATGGCCGACGCCGGCTTGAAGGTGGTGCGTCCGCATGTAGGGGGCGAGCCCGGTACAGAGGTCGTGCGCCGCCATGGTCTGACCCGGGGCGCAGATGTCGTCCCGCTCGCCTTCGACGGTCATCAGCGCGGTGCGCTTGATCGATCCCAAGTCGATCGGTTCGCCCCGGTATGTCAGCTCGTTCTTGGCGAGCGTATAGTCCTGGAACACGGTCTTGACCGTTTCCAGGTAGAACTCGGCCGCGAGGTCGAGGACGGCGAAATACTCGTCGTAGAAGGTCTCGATCGCCTCGGCCTTGGACTCCTCACCGTTGGCCATGTGCCAGAACAGGTCATTGTGGCCCTGCACGTGGCGCTTGGCGTTCATCGACATGAACGCCGAGACCTGCACGAAGCCCGGATAAACCTTCCGGCCGGCGCCCTTGTGACGCGACGGGACCGTGGCGATCAGGTTCTTCTCGAACCATGCGATCGGTTTCGAGGTCGCGAGTTCGTTCACCCCGGTCGGGTTGATCCGGCAATCCACCGGGCCGGCCATCAGCGTCATGCTGCGCGGGGCGGCCGCATCCTTCGCCTGCGCCATCGCGGCGGCGGCGACCAGCGCCTGCACAGTCGGCTGGCAGACCGCCACCACGTGCGATCCCTCGCCCATGACTTGGAGGAACTGGATCAGGTGCGCGACATACTCGTCGAAGCCGAACCGGCCAGCCGAGAGGGGGATGTCCCGGGCGTTGTGCCAGTCGGTGATGTAGACGTCGTGATCGGGCAGCATCACGCGCACGGTGGCGCGCAGCAGCGTCGCGAAGTGGCCCGACAGCGGCGCGACCAGCAGCACCTTGGGCTGCTCGGTGTGGATGTCCTTCTTGAAGTGCAGCAGCGTGCCGAACGGCGTGACCGTGACGGCTTCCTCGCTGACCGGCACGCTCCGGTTGCCGACGGTGACCGAATCGATCCCGTAGGCGGGCCGCGCGAAGGTCAGGCCCATCCGCATCATCATGCGCGCGTTGGCCGACATCCAACGGGCCGGCTCGCTCCATCGGATCCAGGGCGACCAGGCGTCGTTCAGCATCCGTCCCCAGGCCCGCGTCTGGGCGGCGAGGTCGGTCTGCAGGTCGAACGCGTCGTACATCATCGGGCGGGCACTCGCGGGCGCCCGGCCCGACACGCGGGCGATCGGGACGGCAAACTCGGGCGGATGCCGGGATGTGGACTGCATCAGCATGGCCGGAGAGCATCTGCCCGCGGCACGGAGGCTGCAACCGCCCAGAGGGTGCATGCCAACAGGAAAGCGGAGGCCGTGGCTTTGATGTACCAGCTCTAAACTGGACACCCGCCGCACGGCCGTAGCACCGCGCGGTGGATCAAAACAGGTGCCGGCCAGCGCAGATTGTCTGGTTGTAGGCGCCGATTTGGGTATTCTCCCGCAGGATCGCATTCACGGCCTCGAACATGGCGGCAGGCGCTCTTCGGAAGCCTGGCTTTCGATCACCACGACCAGCTCCGGCTTGTTGGACGACGCGCGCACGAGGCCCCAGGTACTGTCCTCGGTGGTGATGCGTACGCCGTTGACGGTGACGAGATCGACGGTCTTCGAACCGCCGATCGGCTCGCGCGTCCCTCATGGCGCGCAACCGCGGTGACGGTCTCCACGACCCGGTACGTCACGTCGTCGGGACGATGGGGTGACATGGTCGGCAAGCCCCAGGACTTCGGCAACGCCCGGTAGAAGAATCCGGCAGTCGCCGGTAGAGGTCGGCCATCGACGTCCCGGGGTTGCGGTCGAGCATCTCCAGCACCGCGATGGCGGTGATCAGGCCGTCGTCGCAGGTGCGCCTGATCGGCTCGTTGAAGACGAAGTGGCCGGACTTCTCGATGCCCGCCAGCGCTCCGAGCTCGTTCACCTTCCGTCTGATGGACCTGGGGCCGGCCTTTTGGTGATCGGTCTCGATCGCCGGAGCCTGCAGCTCTGGGCGATGTGGAAGAGCCCGGCCGATTTCAAGACGACCACGAAGGTCGAGCCGGGATCGTGCTTGCCGAGGTCGCGCGCCAGCATCACGCCGATCGTGTCGGCAGAGAGCTCCTCGCCCTCGTTATCCACGACCCCGCAGCGGGCGGCGTCGAAGCCGAGGTCGACATCGACGCCGTGCTCCTGTCACCGCGTGCGCGATGGCGTGGAGCATCACCATGCCATCGGAGTTCTGATTGTAGCGCGGGAACGAGCCGTCCGGGTCCACGTCCAGCGGCACGACCTCGATGCCCGGCGCCCCCAGCAGGCGCGGTGCGAAAGCACCCGCGGTGCCGTTGCCGCAGGTGGCCACAACCTCGCGCTTGCAGGTCAGCGGCTTCGCCCGCGACTTGAGGTCCTGTCCGCTTCAGGTCAGCAAAACTTCGTGTGACTTGGCTCGACCACCGATCTGCGGCGGAGCTTACCAAACATCTCGTCTCGCTGAAGGTCAGTCCGTCCTACGAGGCGCGGCGGACGACCCGGAAGGGCTCGGCTTCGGTGCGGCGATGCTCGCAGGCGATCTTGAGGTAGCGGTCGCCGCCACCGGGCAAGCCGGCCTGAGCCGCCATGGTCTGGGCATGCATCAGGCATTCCATCGGGGAGTGTGCCGGCGCGATGATGATGTCGAGGGCGGTGTCGCGGGAGCAATCCTGCGCCAGCAGGGTGCCGGCACAGACCAGGGCGACGGACAACAGTTCGGACATGACGGACCTCAACGTCGTGGATCGAAGGGTCCGCGGGGTGCTCTGGCGTCCGAGCCGCCGCGTTGTCGTTGCCTGGGTGTTTCCTTGCCTAGACCAGCTATCCCAAAGCACGCGGCGTGCCAGGCGCGCCCGTTTGTCGTGAAAATTTGGATTTAATCGGGCTCAGTCCCGAGCCGAAAGCCACTGGGTCTCGGGTTCGGCCGCCGGGAGCAGGGCTGCGACGTCGTCCAGATCCACCACGTAATGGTCCGTCAGCACCCGCCACATCTCGGCCGAGGACCTGACCCGTGGCCTCAGCCCATCCAGAGTGTGGGCGAGCAGCGTCGCATTCACGAGCTTCGGACGTGCCAGAAGCGGATCAGCGTTCAGCATCGGTTCGACCCCGTTTCGGTGCCCGCACACTCCGCCGGGTTTAGTTAACGCGTGGTTACGTCTTCGCCTGAAACCTTCACTTTGTCTTGAGCTGTTCGAATTATGTCTTGGCCGGCGGGTGATATCCGCATCGGACCAGACCATGCACATGCCCCGGCGCGGTGAGTCCTGATTTCGGCACTGGGCAACGCGTTGGAGAGCATTATCCCGAATGCCGGCGGCCGGTATTCGCATGGCGTCGATGCGGATCGAGATCCCCGCGCGCCGGGACGCCTTCGATCACCGGCGCACGACGAAGGCCGTCTCGTCACCGGTTCCGATCGGTCCGGTTCACAAGCCCGACCCCATCCCTTATCAGGCGTGAGAGATCGAGACGGTCCCGGCGGAATGGGGACGCGCCACCCTTTCGCGCGATCATCCGCGCTGCGGCGCGGCCTCGACCCACCCGTACCGCTCTCGGACCATGCCCTTGTCGTGATGCGCCTGCCACCGACCGGTCTCCCCGGCGGCGGGCGCTCCAGGCCGAATGTACGAGCGGAACACCATGGACGCCACACCTGAAGTGATCGGCGCGCCGCAGGGGCCGGCCACCCGGTTCGTGCTCGCCTCCGGATCGCCGCGCCGCCTCGCGCTGCTGCAGCAGATCGGCATCGAGCCGGATTCGCTCCTGCCCGCCGACATCGACGAGACGCCGCGCAAGGCCGAGCCGCCGCGCGAACTGGCCCGACGCCTCGCCCGCACCAAGCTCGCCGCCGCGGAAGCCGCCCTGCACCATCAGGACCAGAAGGTCCCGACCTGGTTGCTCGCGGCCGACACGGTCGTCGCGGTCGGGCGACGCGTCCTGCCGAAGGCGGAAAGTCCGGACGAGGCTGCCGATTGCCTGCGCCTGCTGTCCGGGCGTCCGCACCGGGTCTTTACGGCGATCTGCCTGCTGTCGCCGAACGGCCGGCGGGAGCGGATCGTCGAGACCCGCGTGCGCTTCAAGCGCCTCTCCGGCCGCGACATCCAGGGCTATCTCGCCTCGGGCGAGTGGCGCGGCAAAGCGGGCGGCTACGCGATCCAGGGCTTGGCCGGCGCCTTCGTGGTGAAGCTCGTCGGCTCCTATAGCGCCGTGGTCGGCCTGCCGCTCTACGAGACGATGAGCTTGCTCGACGGCGAGGGCTATCCGGTCCGCGCCGCCTGGGGGAGCCTGGCATGAGCGCGTGGCCGATGAACCCGGAGCGCTGCCCGATCTGCCGGCGCCCCTCCACCGAGCCGTTCCGGCCGTTCTGCTCGCAGCGCTGCGCCGATGTCGATCTCGGCCGCTGGCTGAACGAGCGCTACACGATCCCGGTGGAACTCGATCCCGATGCTCCACCGCCGGAGCCGGAAGACGAGGGCTGACGACGCGGGCTGAAATTTTCCGACGCCCACGTCACGTCGATGTCACGGCAAGGCTGGACAGGCCTCGAACTCCTCACTATACCCCGCGGCGTCCGAGACCCACAGCGGCACGGACGACGCCCAGGTAGCTCAGTTGGTAGAGCATGCGACTGAAAATCGCAGTGTCGGTGGTTCGATCCCGCCCCTGGGCACCATCCTTCCGCTAAGCGGTCGATGGTGCTGACGTAATCATTCTCTCATACTATAAGTCTTCGTGACCCTGAACGCCGTCTGCGTAGGGCGCGACGTCTTTGAGTGACTGGCCAGCTCGCGGGTTGCCGGGACGAGTGTCGGCGTTCGATTTCACATCGTTGGCGTATTTGGCCGCGAAGTGCGTTCGCCGCTCGCGCGCGTGTTCGAGCCCGTACGCAACGTCGGATCGCCCGCCTCCGCATTCCCGCCGATCGAGCGCAACGCGATTCGATCCTCCGGGGAAGCCGCAAGCGCGCTCGCCCACCGAAAAAGTTTCGTGCATCGCACGGAAAATTATTTGGTATACCAGTGGAGTGGCATCTCCAGACAAGCTTCGCTACGCTGCTCCCCACACGGCTCGAGCCGATCCGTAGACCACCTCAACCCGTACGCCAGCGGGCCGGTCGCGCGATAAGACGAAGCCGAACGTTGGGAGTGGAAGCATGCCGCGCAACATCCTGATCCTGGGCGCCTCATACGGCTCCCTGCTGGGCACCAAGCTCCTGATGGCCGGTCACAACGTGACCCTGGTGTGCCGCCGCAAGACCGCGGACCTGATCAACCAGGAGGGGACGGAAGTCCGCATCAAGCTGCGCGACGAGCCGAACCACCGCGCAATCCTGTCGCGCGACCTGCCCGGCACCCTCGACGCCGCGCCGCCGGAAGACATCGATCCGTCGCGCTACGACCTCGTTGGCCTCGCCATGCAGGAGCCACAGTACAACAACCACACGATCCGGGTGCTGATGATCAAGATCGCGGCGGCCAAGCTGCCGTGCCTGTCAATCATGAACATGCCGCCGCTGCCGTATCTCAAGCGGATCCCGGCCCTAGCCGCCATGGACCTCGACAACGCCTTCACGAATGCCGGCGTTTGGGATCGCTTCGAGCCGGGGCTCGTGTCCCTCTGCTCGCCCGATCCCCAGGCGTTCCGTCCGCCGGACGAGGGTGCGAACGTGCTCCATGTCGGCCTGCCCACCAACTTCAAGGCAGCGACCTTCGCCGACGAGGCCCACAACCGGCTGCTGCGCGAGCTGGAGGCGGATATCGATGCCGTCCGCCTCGACGGCCACGATGTGCCGGTGAAGCTCAAAGTGTTCGATTCGCTGTTCGTTCCGCTGGCGAAGTGGTCGATGCTGCTCACCGGCAACTACCGCTGCATCACCCCGAAGGAGCCGCAATCGATCCGCGACGCCGTGCACGGTGACCTGGCCAAATCCCGCGCCATCTACGAGCATGTCGACGCCATTGCGCGCAAGCTCGGCGCGGACCCGCAGGACCAGGTCCCGTTCGAGAAATACGCTAAGGCCGCGGAGAGCCTGCTCAAGCCGTCCTCCGCGGCGCGGGCGGTGGCGAACGGCACGCCGTTCATCGAGCGCGTCGACCTGCTGGTGAAGCTGATCTCACACCAGCTGGACATGCCCGATGCAGAGATCGACCGCACGGTCCAGATCGTCGACCGGAAGCTCGACGAGCGGGTGATCGAGGGCTGACCGGGCGCGGCGTCGGCAACACCGCTGGATGGTTTGCCGGATACGGTTGTAGCCGACCGCGCTCCCGGGTAGATCCGCCCGCTCTGGCGCGCGGCGAGGGGCATGAATGGGTGATGACGTGGCCGCTCTCCTTCTGGCGCTGGCCACCGAGAACGCCGAGTTGCGGGCGCAGCTCGCCGCCGCCCAGGACATGTTGATGGAGACGGCGATCGACGCGGGCCATCTGCATGCCCGGATCGAGACGGTCCAGGACGAGCGTGATGCCTGGCGGGCCGAGTCCGAACGGCTGGCGCGGCGGAACACCGGAACCGGGTGACGGCGGCAGTATCGCGGGCGCGGAGCATTCCGGCGGCGGCCGGCCGGACCAGCGATCCGTCGTCTCCGATGCGAAAATCAAACCTTGCATCGGGGATTAATTCGCTCTGTGTTCCAGCGGTGACAAACACGCAAAAGTTGAGGTTTTGCGAATTCTGGCTCATTGAAGTTGCGGCCCGTTCCACTAAACCAGGTTAAATTCCGGTTCGGAACCAGATACTGCGATGCCCAAATTCAAGCCGCTCGAATGCCAGACTTGTTCGACACCTTTCCGGGGGACGCTCGACGCGCTGGACGTGACCGGCAGCTGGTCCTGGGATGGCGCCTCAAATCGCGTCCGTGCAGACATGTTCGTGGCGCTACTGTTCAATGTCGATCCGGAGGCGGCTGAGGCGGGGCTTCCGGCAGCGGCGTTTTCGGCGGGTATCCATCCGGAAGATCGGGATAGGGTGCTGGCCCTTCTCCGTCGGCGCGTCCGTGACGGTGAGCTCTACGTCATCGAATACCGGGTCCGTTCGGCGGACGGCGTCACCCGGTGGGTGCTCGGCCGTGGCAGATTCCTAGCCGATCACCGGGGAAGGCCTATCAGCGGCCACGGGATCATCGTCGACATCACCGATGTGCGGAGCGGGGAGCGTGCTGCCGGGGCACTCAGCGCGCTCGATCACCATGAGGCGGAGACGCCACTGGAACGCGCGGCGGACTTCGCCATGGCGGCGCATCGCGCGATCTGCGAGCTGCAGGATCCGGCCCTGCGGGCGCGGGCCGACGCGCTCCTGCTCGATCTCGGCCGCAGGCTGGCCGATCAGGAGCAGCAGGCTCGCCGCGCGCAGCTGAACTGAGGCGTGCGGAGGCGTCAGGCCGGCTCCGGATCGGTGATGTGCAGGTAGGTCGGGTCGAACTCCGCAGCGGCCCGCAAACCGTCCCAATCGTGAAGCGTAAGGCGCCGGCTGCGCAACGTGATTAATCCGGCGGCCTTCAGGTCGCGGATGGTGCGGTTAACATGGACCGGCGTGATCCCCAGGGCGTCCGCCAATTCCGGCTGCGTCATCGGCAGGTCGCAGGTGAGATCGGGGGCGAGGCCGACGACGCCCAGACGGGTGATCAATTCGCAGAACAGGTGGGCCATGCGCGCGAACGCCTCCCGGCGTCCGGTATTGAGCATCCACTCACGGACGAGGGCGGCGTCGATCAGTGTCGCCCGCCACAGCGCGTCGCCGAGGCGCGGGAACGCTCGCAGCAGCGCGCGAACCGCCTCGTGCTGGACGAAGCCGACCTTGCTCGGGCCGACGGCGGCGATGCTGATGTCGAGGACCTTCAGGTGCAAGCTCTGCATGTCGGGGATGTCACCCGCGACATGATAGGCCATCACCTGACGCTTGCCGCCCTGCGTGGATTTGTAGGTGCAGGCGATACCCTCGAGCAGGGCGAAGCAGCGCCCCGGCTCGTCACCCTCCCGCACGATATCCTGATAGGCCTCGAACTGCGCAATCTGCATGGGCACGCCGTTCAGCGCGGCCCGCTCGTCATCCGTCAAGGTGAAGAGGGCGATGCTCTCGATACGACGGATGAAGGGATGGCGATTGGTCTGGTCGAGAGCTCCCGTCATCATACCCCCACCGGCTGGCGAGCGTATCCAGTCTCGCAGCCCTCAGCGCTCGCGTTCGAGGGCTGATCCGGGGACGGCATAGCAGCAGCCTATGGCCTCGACCATAGACGGGTGACTGGTGTTCACCGGTGGACAACACGCCATGTCGTCGAAATGCGCCGTGCGCTCCGAGGTCGCTGGCGACCAACGGACGAGCAGCCGGATTCTATGCGCGACGTCTCGACCCAGGGATCATGCGGATGTGCATCCATGTTGGATCGGGATTAGGCGCTCAGGAGCGTTTCTGACGGACCACCTCGGATGCCGGTGCGGTGTCGCGGAGGCGGTCAGACTCTTTCCCCACACCGGCCGATACCGAGATGAAAAAGGAGATCGGCGCGATGTCGGCCATGGCCGCGCAGACCTCCGTCCAGTCCGCGGCCAAACAGGCCGCATCCAACGTCAACGAGACGTGGCGGCTGCATCCGAGGTCTTGGGCTCATCGGTACAGGAGATCGGCCAGCAGGTCGACGGCTCGGCCAAGCTCGCGCTGGGTGCCGTCACGGAGGCTGGGCAGACCGCGATCTCCGTTCAGGAACTGAGCGCCACGGTAGCCTGGATCGGCGACGTGGTCGGGCTGATCTCGTCGATCGCCGGGCAAACTAACCTGCTCGCGCTCAACGCCACTATCGAAGCGGCTCGCGCCGGTGCGGCCGGCCGCGGCTTCTCGGTCGTCGCATCCGAGGCGAAGGCCCTGGCCGAGCAGACCGCCAGGGCTACGGAAGAGATCGCCGACCAGATCGCCAAAGTCCAGGCCGTGACGGGCCAGGCGGTGTCGGCCATCGGGTCGATCACCGCGCGCATCCAAGAAATCAACGGCGTAGCGACCAGCATCGCCACGGCAGTCGAGCATCAAGGTGCGTCGACCGGGGGATCGTTCGCAACGTCGGTCAAGCGGCGACGGGCACGGGTGAGGTCACCCCCAACATCGCCGGCGTCGCCAACGCCGCCGAGGACACACGCGTCGCGGCAATACAGGTCCTGAATGCGGCCTCGGAACTGTCGCGGCAATCCAAGCACCTCGCCGCCGAAGTCGCGCGCTTCCTCCACACGGTACGGGTCGCCTGACCGCTCGCTCGGGGCAGGCCGGCCCACTGCGAAGGGCCCCGGGGGGCTGGAAATCTGACGGCTGTCCGCGCACACACGCGATGCGGCGCCGTCGCCGTGCAGCCTGAGGGAACGGTCCGATGAACACGGCAGATCTCGCCCCGCATGCCCACCAGGTCCTGCGCGAGGCGACGCTGCCCGAATTGCCGAACCATTACCGCGGCAAGGTGCGGGACAATTACGACCTCCCTGACGGGCGGCGCATCCTGATCACCTCGGACCGGATCAGCGCTTTCGACCGGGCGCTCGCCGCGATCCCGTTCAAGGGTCAGGTGCTGACCCAGACCGCGCGCTACTGGTTCGAGCGCACGGCCGACCTCTGCCCGAACCACGTCCTGGCCTACCCGGACCCGAACGTCGTGGTCGGCCGCCGCCTGGAGATCCTGCCGGTCGAGGTGGTGGTGCGCGGCTATCTCGCGGGCACGACCTCGACCTCTGTGCTCACGCGTTACAGGGCCGGCGAGCGGGAGATGTACGGGCATCGCTTCCAGGACGGCATGCGGCCGAACGAGCGCCTGGGGAAGCCTATTATCACGCCCACCACCAAGGCGTTCGACGGGGGCCACGACGAGCCGCTGACGGAAGCCGAGATCCTGGAGCGCAACCTGCTCACCCCGGAGCAATGGCGGACCGTCTCCGAAGCGGCCCTGGCGCTGTTCGCCCGCGGCCAGGAACTGGCGGCCGAGCGCGGGCTGATCCTGGCCGACACGAAGTACGAGTTCGGCACCGATCCGGAGGGGCGCATCGTGCTCGCCGACGAGATCCACACCCCGGACAGCAGCCGCTACTGGTTCGCGCAGAGCTACCCCGAGCGCTTCGAAGCGGGGACCGCCCCGGAGAGCTTTGACAAGGATTTCGTGCGCAACTGGGTCGTGGCCCGATGCGACCCGTATAAGGACCCGATCCCCGAGATCCCGGCCGAGATCGTGCTGGAAACCGCTGCGGTCTACATCCGGGCCTACGAGACGATCACCGGTGCGCGCTTTACGCTCCCCAAGTCGGACGACGTGCCGCTCGACCGCGTTCGGCGCAACATCGCCGCCTATCTCGCGGCCGAGCCGGTCGTCTGAGGGCGGGACGGCGCCCGAGCGCCGCCCCATTTGGTCGCGTCAGGCGGCCGCCTTGATCGGGGCCGGGGCCGGCGCGTCCATGGCGCGCAGGTAGACGTCGAGCAGCGTCTCGTGCTCGTCGCGCTCGTCCTTGTCCTGCTTGCGGATCTTCAGGATCTCCTTGAGGATCTTAACGTCCAGGCCTTCGCCCTTGGCCTCGGCGAAGATCTCCTTCTTCGCCTCCATCAAGTCCTTGATCTCCTCCTCCAGCCGTTCCACGCGCTCGATGATCGAGCGGATGCGGTCGCCCGCGACGCCCACGGTGTCGGTCATGTCGGTCATGCAAAGCCTCGTCGTATGACGGGCCGTACCCTCGCGGCAGAGGGTAAGCAGGGCGTTAAGGCCTGGGATCGCCGGCGCCGAGCCGGCCCTCGATCCACCCGACGATCGCGTCCGCCACCTGATCGCTGTTCGATTCCAGCATCATCATGTGGCCGTTGCCGTGGATCCCGTGCTCGGCCAGCGCCAGCCGGTCCGGCTTGGCGCCCGCCTGGGTGAGGAAGGCCGCCGTGCAATCGTCCATGGTCGCCCGGAACGAGGCCTCCGCGGTCACGATCACCGCGGGCACCTTGGCGAGGTTCGGCAGGGCGCGGGCGGGCTCCGCCTGCAACCAGCAGCGGATCTTGTCCGGCCCGGCCGCGCGCTCGGCCTGGACCACGGTCAGGTCCGTCGGGCCACTCACCGGCGGCTCGAAATGCAGCGGCACGCGGGTGATGCCGTAGGGGCGGGCCCGGGCGTCCCCGACCCGCTCGTACCAGTCGGTGCCGCCTTTGAACCGGACGTCGAAGAAGGTCGGCCCGTTCGGCTCGACGGCGACATGGGCCTTGACGAGGTCGGGCCGCTGGTCGGCGACCGCCCAGCCGAAAACGCCGGCCTGCGAATGGGTTAGCACGATCGCCGGCCCGATCTTTTCGAGGAGCGCGATCAGCGCCGGATCGACCAGTTCCTCGCTCTTCAGGGCGCTCGCGATGTAGGGCACCTGAGAGCGGTAGAACGCGTCGAAAGCCGCGTTGCCGCGCAGGCCCGGCCCGCCCGGCCATTGGGTATGCAGCTTCGCCTGCGGGTAGAGCCCGGAGCGTTCCTGGCCGGTGAACACGGTCTCCAGGTCCTCGGCGGGCAGACGGGCGTAGGGTCCGTACGTCTCCGCATCGCCGCCCGAGCGGCCCCGCCCGACCTGATCGACAACGTAGACCGCAAACCCCTTGGCGGCGAAGCGGTCGGCCCAGCCGGACCGTCCGTCGGGCGTCCCGAGGAAGTTGGTCCCGGTCTGCGCCGTGCCGTGAACCATCACCACCGGATAGGGCTGCGTGACCCGCTCCGGTGCGCGATACGCGACGAACATCTGCCCGTGGGCGGTCGTCCGGTTGTTCGCGGTCTCGTAGCGGCCACCGACGAAGAAGTAGCCGGCGGGTCGGGTCGGCTTGAAGGGCCCGGCTTCCTCGGACCGAGCGCCCTGAGCGGCCCCGAAACAGAGCAGCGCCAGGGCGCCCGTGACGGCGATTTTCAGCATCGTGTCCTCCCGCTTTCGTGTCACGCGATCGGCGGGAGGCCAGTCATCGGGCGTACGGGCCGGCCGCCTCGTCGTTGTCGTCGGCCCGCCGGGTTCAGGCGTGGGCGAACCGGCGCTTCTTGCCGAGCGCCTCTTCCACGGTGCCGGCACCGTCGAGATAGCCGTGCACCTTGGGGTTCGGCATGATCAGCGAACCCACGAACGCCGCCGCCATCAGCACGGTCACGTACCAGAAGAACGTGCTCTCCATGCCGGCGTCCTTGAACCACAGGGCGACGAACTCGGCGGTGCCGCCGAACATGGCGTTGGCCAGCGCGTAGGACAGGCCGACGCCAAGGGCGCGCACGTTAGTGGGGAACAGCTCGGCTTTCACGATGCCGCTGATGCCGGTGTAGAACGACACCACCGACAGGCCGAGGGTGATCAGGGCGAAGGCCAGGTAGGGATCCTTGTTGGTCCCGAGAGCGGTCATCAGCGGCACCACCATGAGCGTGCCGAGGCCGCTATAGAGCAGCATGTTCGCCTTGCGACCGATCCTGTCGGACAACGCGCCGAACAGCGGCTGGATCGCCATGTACACGAACAGCACGCAGGTCATCACCTGCGACGCGGAGGTCTTCGGCATGCCGGCGGTGTTGACCAGGTACTTCTGCATGTAAGTGGTGAACGTGTAGAAGCTCAGGGAGCCGCCGGCCGTGTAGGCCAGGACGACGCAGAACGCCCGCCAGTGCTTGAACAGCTCGGCGAAGGTACCGGCGGTCTCCTTGTCGCCGGCTTCCTTGGTCTCGGCGAGCGAGCGGCGGAGGTACAGCGCCACCACGGCCAACCCGGCGCCGATGAAGAACGGGATGCGCCAGCCCCAGGCGGTCAGCTCCGGGGCGGTCATCACCGTCTGGAGCAGCACCAAGACCAGCGACGCGAGCAGCTGGCCGCCGATCAGCGTGACGTACTGGAACGAGGCGAAGAACCCGCGCTTCCCCTTGATCGCCACCTCGCTCATGTAGGTCGCCGAGGTGCCGTATTCGCCGCCCACCGACAGGCCCTGAAGCATGCGTGCAAGCAGCAGCAGGACGGGGGCCAGCGTGCCGACATGTTCGTAGGTCGGCAATATGCCGATCAGCAGCGAGCCGAAGCACATCATCAGCACCGAGACGACCATCGAGGTCCGCCGCCCGACCCGGTCGGCGATGCGCCCGAACAGCCAGCCGCCCACGGGGCGCATGAAGAAGCCCACCGCGAAAATGCCGGCGGTCTGGAGGAGCTGGCTGGTCGAATCGCCCTTGGGGAAGAAAGCCGGCGCGAAGTAGAGCGCGAAGAACGCGTAGCAATAGAAGTCGTACCACTCGACCAGATTACCTGAGGACGAACCGACGATCGCCCAGATCCGACGCTTGCGGTCGGCGGCGTCGTCGGCGGCACTCGGTGCGATACCGATCGTATCGTCCCTCAGGGCGGACATGGCGTCTCCGTCTTGTGGTTCATCGGCCGGTAACAGCCGGCCTATTCTTCGATGGCGGCGACGTTACAGGCGACGACCGTGATCGCAAGTCCGTGATCGGACTTTGGCCGGGACAGCGGCCGACAGTGTCATTTGTCTTTGCCCTGGATCGCTGACCGGCACGGAACGGTTTTGCGCGGGACCCCGTTGCGGCCCGGCACGGGTGCCGAAGGCACCACAACCACAACGGGACGACAGGCCATGGCGCGGATCTTCAGGGACACGGTGGCGGCCGCCATCCTCATCGCCGGCGCGGCGACGGCGTTTGCGCAGGGAGGCCCCGGCGGCGCTGGCGGCGGCCCGGGCGGTGGTGGTGGACCGGCGGCGGGCGGCGGCGCTGGAGCGGGTGGCGGAGCCGGACCGGGCGGTGCCGGCGGCGGCATGCGCGGTGGAGCGGGTGGAGCCGAAGGCGGCGGGATGCGCGGCGGTTCGGACGGTGGAGCACGGGGGGGCGAGTCGGGCGGTCCGGCCTCGCGCGGTGCAGACGCGCCCGGGCGGTCGGGACAGGCCGGGGGTGCCGGCGAGCGCAGCGGCGGCGCAGATCGGAACGGCCCGGGCGGCACTCCCGACGCTGCAGAAAGGGGTGGCCGCGACGGCGGCCCGGTCGAACAGCGCGGCGGTCGTGACGAGACCGGCCCAGGCCAGCGCGGTGACCGCGGCGGCCGCGACGAGACAGGCCCCAACCAGCGCGGCGATCGAGGGGCTGCAGGTGAGCGCGGCGATCGTGGCGGGCGCGACGGCGTGCGGGGCGGTCGCGGCGGCGGTTCGGCCCGCGGTGCGGTGGGCCGTCTCGACACCCGTCAGCGCACCGAGTTCCGCGGCTCGATCACCCGGCTCGGTGTCTCGCCGCTGCGGGACGTCGCGTTCGGCCTCGCGGTCGGAACCGCGATCCCGCGCTCCGTCAGGCTCCACCGGCTTCCGCCCGCGATCATCGAGATCGTGCCGGAATACGAGGGCTATGACTTCATCCTGGTGCGCGACGACATCGTGATCATCGATCCCGATACTTATGAGATCGTCGACGTGATCCCTGCATGATGTGCGGGATGGTCGCTTCGCCCCGCGCGCAAGCATGACCGACAAACACCTGCTCCGCCGGGGGCACGGATCCCGGCGGGCAGCATTTTGATGAGAGATTCAAGAAAGCCCTGACACTCACTTCGATGCGCAGCAAGAGATTGCAAGATGATCGAAAGCTGTGAAGAATAGCGAAGCGGTCGGCACGGTTGATGCTTCTGAACCAGCAGCTGAGACGCTTCGATGAAGATCGATCGTTCAGTGTCCGCGGACAGCATTCCAGTGATCGACAACAATTATCGGTGTCGATTTACGGGTGCAGGTCCTGCGGGGGTGATCGATCGATTAGCGGCTGACGAGGGCAGGGCATGTCGGGACAGGAATTCAACGCGGTCGGACCTGCGCGCGGCTGGCGACCGCGCCTTGGAGTCTCCGGCCGCGCCATGCTCCTGATCCTGAGCGTGGTCTGTGCCGCCTTCGGCGCAAGTTCTGCCTATCTCTACGCCACGCAATCCTCCGCCCTACGGGCTAACCTCAACGCAAACATGGCGAGCCTGAGCGTCGCATCGGCGCGGAGTGTCGGAAACTGGTTGCGCGGCAAGCTCGACGTGACACAGCTCATGGCGCAGCAGATCGCGCTTGCCGGAATCGGGCCGGAGGCGAACGACGTCCTCGGTCTGCCGATGGCGCGCAACCTCTTCTTCAGTGCGTATATCGGCCGTCCGGACGGCTTTTACACAATGGTGCCCAAGTCCGAGCTGCCCTCCGGCTACGACCCGCGTGAGCGTCCCTGGTACAAGGATGCCTTGGCGGCGGGGCAAGCTGTCTTGACCGAGCCCTATATCGACGCCGGAACCAACGCCGTCACGATCACTGCGGCGGGGCCAGTCTTCGGCAAGAACCGGGCGGTCCTCGGCGTGATCGGAGGCGACTTCGACAGCGCCGCCCTGACCCGGATGATCGCCGAGGTCGGCGCGGGCGGCAAAAGCTACGCATATTTGGTGTCGCGCGGTGGAACGGTGCTGGCCCATCCGCGCGCGGAGCTGATCGGCAAACCGCTGTCGGACTTGATCGCGGGGCCGCCGCCGAAGATCGGCGGCGACCTTGCCGAGACCCAGGAGGGCGGCCGGGCGACCTTCACCGCCTTCGCCCGCGTCCCGAACCTGCCGCCATCGCTCGACTGGTACATCGCGCTCTCGGTCGACAGCGCCGAGGCGCTGGCTTCGACCACGCTGTTGGCGAAGGAGCTGGCGGTGGCCACCCTTCTGGTCCTGCTCGTGGTCGGCCTCGTCGTTGGCCGGCTGATGACGCTCACCGTCTCGCGTCCGCTCAATCGCTTGGTTGGCGTCCTGCAGCGCATGAGCCAGGGCGCGCTCGATACCGAGATCGCCGAGGCTCGGCGCGGCGACGAGATCGGCCTGGTCGGCCAAGCGGTCGAGGGCATCAAGGCTTTGGTGGCGCAGCGGGCGCGCGACCAGGCCGAGGTGAAGCGCGGGGCGGACGAGGCCGCCGAATCCGAGCGCAGGCGCGCGATGAATGCGCTGGCCGATGGCTTCGAGCAGGCCGTCGGGGCGATCGTCGGCATGGTCTCGTCCTCGGCCACCGAGCTTGAGGCCACGGCCCAGACCCTGACGGCGAGCGCGACCCAGGCTGCGGCGCAATCGACCAGCGTCGCGGCCGCCGCCGAGGAGGCGGCCACCAACGTCCGCACGGTCGCGGCCGCAGCGGAGCAACTCGGCACCAGCGTCCGGGAGATTGCCGGGCAGGTGGAGGGCTCGACCACCCTGGCGCAAGCGGCGGTCGGCGAGGCGGACCAGACCGGCCATCTGGTGCAGGACCTGGCCCAGGCGGTCTCGAAGATCGGCGACGCGGTCGGGCTGATCTCCAGCATCGCGGCCCAGACCAATCTCCTCGCCCTGAACGCGACGATCGAGGCCGCGCGCGCGGGCGAGGCCGGACGGGGCTTCGCCGTCGTTGCGTCCGAGGTGAAGGAACTGGCTGCCCAGACCGGACGCGTCACCGAAGAGATCACCGGCCTGATCGGTCGGATCCAAGGATCGACCGACCACGCCACGCAGGCGATCGGCGGGATCATGACGCGCATCCGCGACATCAACCGCGTCACAGGCGCGGTAGCGGCCGCGGTGGAGCAGCAGGGCACGGCGACCCAGGAGATCGTGCGCAACGTCAGCCAGGCGGCGAGCGGGACAGACGAGGTCACCACGAACATCACCGGCGTCGCCGCGGCCTCGGAGCAGACCGGCACGGCCGCCCATCAGGTGCTCGACGCGGCCTCCGCGCTCTCGCGGCAATCGGCGCAGCTGTCTCGCGAGGTTGCAGACTTCCTGCACACCGTCCGGGCCGCTTGAGCGCGGCCCGACGGGCGGCTGTCAGCGGCTGCCGTCGAGCAGCTTCGAGACCACCCGGGCGGTGTAATCGACCATCGGGACGATACGGGCGTAGTTCAGCCGCGTGGGCCCGATCACGCCGACGACGCCGACGATCTTCTGCGACCCGTCGCGGAACGGCGCGGCGATCAGCGACGAGCCCGAGAGCGAGAACAGCTTGTTCTCCGAGCCGATGAAGATCCGCACGCCCTCGCCGCCCTCGGCACGGGCCAGGAGGTCGATGACGTCCTTCTGGGTCTCGAGATCGTTGAACAGCAGGCGGATGCGCTCGAGGTCCTCGACGGCGCGCAGGTCGTCGAGCAGGTTCGCTTGACCGCGCACGATCAGTTGCCGGGCTTCGCTCGGGCCCACCGGCGTCGCGAGGCCTGCATCGACCAAGCGCTCGGTCAGCGCGTCCAACTCGCGCTTCATTGCCTTGCGGCCAGCCTCGATCTCGGCGCGCAGCGTGCCGAGGGTGCGGCCCTGCAGCCGGGCATTGAGGAAGTTCGTGGCCTCCTGGAGCGCGCCGGCTGGCAGACCCGGCGGCAGGTCGACCAGCCGGTTCTCCACCGAGCCGTCGTCGGAGACCAGCACCACGAGGGCGCGGGCCGGATCGAGGCGGACGAACTCGATGTGCTTGAGGTGGACGTTCGCCTTCGTGGTCAGAACCACGCCGGCGCCGCGCGAGATGCCCGACAGCATGGTCGAGGCTGCGGCCAGCGCCGAATCGAAGGTGTGGCCAGAGGCGGCGGCGCGCATCTCCGCCTCGATCCGGGTCTGCTCCTCCTGGCCGACATCGCCGAGTTCGAGCATGGCATCCACGAAGAACCGCAGCCCGAGCTCGGTCGGCAGCCGGCCGGCCGAGGTGTGCGGCGCGAAGATCAGGCCGGAATGCTCCAGGTCCGCCATGACGTTGCGGATCGAGGCCGGCGACAGCGCCATCGGGAGGATGCGCGCCAGGTTGCGCGACCCCACCGGCTCGCCGGTCGTGAGATAGCTCTCGACGATCTGCCGGAAGATCTCGCGGGCGCGCTCGTTGAGGGCGGCGAGCGCCTGCATCGAGGGGTCTTGCGGAAAGAGGCTGTTGGAATCGGTCACGCGGTCATCCTGTCGTGCGATCATGTCCGCCCGGTGTCCAGGGATCAATCCGTACGGCGATGCTTGCCCGCGCAGGCTCCGCGGCCTAAGAGCCCGGCCCTCACACTCTCATCAGAAAGGGCCCGCGATGAGGCCTTCGAAGCGCGCCGCCGACGAGCTGCGGCCGGTCACCCTGGAGCGCGCGGTCTCGCGCTACGCCGAGGGCTCCTGCCTGGTCAGCTTCGGCAACACCCGCGTGCTCTGCACCGCCTCCCTCGAAGAGCGCGGTCCCCCGTGGCTGCGCGGCTCCGGCAAGGGCTGGGTCACCGCCGAGTATGCGATGCTGCCGCGCGCGACGCATGACCGGACCCGGCGCGAGATCAATTCGGGCAAGCCCTCGGGCCGCACGCAGGAGATCCAGCGGCTTATCGGCCGGTCGCTCCGCGCGGTCACCAACCTGCCCGCAATGGGAGAGCGCCAGATCACCGTCGATTGCGACGTGATCCAGGCCGATGGCGGCACCCGTACCGCGGCGATCACCGGTGCCTGGGTGGCGCTCTACGATTGCTTCGCCTGGATGCGCACCCGCTCGATCATCTCGGTGGACCCGCTGCGCGACCACGTCGCGGCCGTGTCTTGCGGCCTGTACAAGGGCACACCGGTGCTCGACCTCGACTACGCCGAGGATTCGGCGGCCGAGACCGACGCGAACTTCGTGCTGACCGGCAAGGGCGGCATCGTCGAGGTGCAGGGCACCGCCGAGATGGAGCCGTTCTCCGAGGCCCAGCTCCTCGAATTGCTGCGGCTGGCCCGCGCCGGCACCGACCGGCTGGTGGCGCTCCAGAAGGAGACGATCGCGTGAGCCGCAGGCTGACCGGCAAGGTGGTGATCGCCACCCACAACGCGGGCAAGCTCACCGAGATGCGCGAGCTGCTGGCACCGTTCGGGATCGAGGCGGTCTCGGCCGGCGAGCTGGGGCTGCCCGAGCCTGACGAGACCGGCACGATGTTCTCCGAGAACGCCGCCATCAAGGCGCATGCCGCCGCCAAGGCGACCGGACTGCCCGCCTTCGCGGACGATTCCGGCCTCTGCGTCGATGCGCTGGACGGCGCGCCGGGCATCTTCTCCGCGCGCTGGGCCGGTCCGACCAAGGACTTTTCCGGCGCGATGGCACGCATCGTCTCGGAGCTGGAACAGCGCGACGCGAGCGACCGGACGGCGCATTTCGTCTCCGCGCTCGTGCTCGCCTGGCCGGACGGCCATACCGAGCTTTTCGAGGGCCGTGTGTTCGGCACGCTCGTTCCGCCGCGGGGCGATGCCGGCTTCGGCTACGATCCGATCTTCCAGCCGGACGGCCATGCCCGGACCTTCGGCGAGATGAGCGCCGAGGAGAAGCACGGTGTCGATTGGCAGAAGGGGGAGGGGCTGTCGCACCGCGCCCGGGCCTTCGTGTTGTTGAGCCGCGCCTGCCTGGCGCCGGCGGCCTGATTGCCAAACCGCGCTGGCACGCGCACATCCCGGCGATCATGACTTCGACCGGCCCGGACCATCCGACCCGCGACGCGGGCTTCGGCATCTACCTGCACTGGCCCTTCTGCGCCGCGAAGTGCCCATATTGCGACTTCAACAGCCACGTCCGGCATGCGGGCGTGGATCAGGCGCGCTACCTCGACGCCTTCCGGGCGGAGATCGCCCACAGCGCCGCCCGTACCCCGGGCCGCACCGTCACCAGCATCTTCCTCGGCGGCGGTACGCCGTCGCTGATGGATCCCGGGACGGTGGCAGGCCTTCTCGACGCGGTGGCGGCGCACTGGGCGATGGCCTCGGATATCGAAATCACCCTGGAGGCCAACCCGTCGAGCGTCGAGGCCAGCCGCTTCCGCGGCTACCGGACCGCCGGGGTGAACCGGGTGTCGCTCGGCGTGCAGGCGCTGGACGACGCGTCGTTGAAGAAGCTCGGGCGGCTGCACAACGCCGAGGACGCCTTCGCGGCGATCGGCATCGCGCAGGCGGTGTTCGACCGGACCTCGTTCGACCTGATCTACGCACGCCCCGACCAGACCCCCGCCCTGTGGCGGGCCGAGCTGAACGAGGCGCTCACCCGCGCCGCCGAACACCTGTCGCTCTACCAGCTCACCATCGAGCCGGGCACGCCGTTCCACGGCCTCGCCGCCGCCGGCAAGCTGGTGACGCCCGACGACGAGGTGGGCCGGATCCTCTACGACGTGACCCAGGAGGTCTGCGGGCAGGCGGGCCTGCCGTCCTACGAGATCTCCAACCATGCCCGGCCGGGCGCGGAATCCCGCCACAACCTGCTCTACTGGCGCTACGGCGAATATGCCGGCATCGGGCCGGGGGCCCATGGGCGCCTTGTCACGCCGGCCGGGCGGATCGGCACCGTCACCGAACGCAACCCGGAAGCGTGGCTCGCCCGCGTCGAGCGCGACGCCCACGGGATCGTCGAGACCGAGACCCTGGCGGCGGCAGACCAGGCCGACGAGTTCCTCGTGATGGGCCTGCGGCTGACTGAGGGGATCGATCCCGAGCGCTACGCCGCCCTGAAGGGCCGGCCGCTCAACAGCAACCGGATCGGCATGCTGGTCGGCGACGGCCTGCTCCATCGCCTGCCGGGCGGCCGAATCGCTGCCACGCCCCGCGGTGCGCCGGTGCTCAACGCCCTGGTGGCCGAACTCGCGGCCTGACGGGCTCGATCATCAAGTCCCGGGCTTGGCTAGGACGCGCGGTGCCGGGCTGACCACGGTCGCGGCGTTGTTGCGGATCTCGTAGACCGCCAGCGCCCGATCGCTGAGCCCCTCTGGCCGAAACCGGAAGGTGCCGTCCGTTCCAGAGAAGCCGGAGGCGTTGGTCAGCGTCGTCTCGGCGAATCGTTGCGATCCGTATTGCCGGTTCAGCGCCGCCGACAGCATCACGGCGTCGTACGCGAGGGAGGCGACCCGCGGCGGCACGGCACCGAACCGGGCCTGGTAGCGACCGCTGAAACTAGAGAAGCCGCTTCGGTCGGGCGAGGCGAACCGCCCGCCCTGGAGCGCGGGCAGCGCGTAGAGCGACGGCTCGTTCCAAAGTGCCGTGCCGACCGGCCTGACCCGGGCCGGGTTGTAGCCGGCCTTAGTCAGCGCCGCCGCCACCGCCGGCATCGCCTCTGCGGTATCCGGGATGAACAGCGTATCGGCCGTCGCGCCGGCCCCCGTGATGACGCGCGCCAGCCGCTCCACCGCCGGCCCGGGGGCCCCCGACGGATAGCGTTCGACCGCCGCGACCCGCGCCCCCTTGCGGGCGACCGCCTCACGGAACTCGGCCTCGACGGCGTTGCCGTAGGCGGTCTCCGGGATCAAAGCCGCGAAGGAGCGCCGGCCGTCGGCGACCGACTCGTCGACGATCCGGTCGACCTCGGGCTGCGGCAGGAAGCTGAGAAGATAGATCCCCCGGGCGGCCACGGAGGCATCCGTCGAGAACCCGATCACCGGTTTGCCGGCGGCCCGGGCGGGTACGGCGGCGGCCTGGACGTTGGCGGCGAAAACGGGACCGAGCACGATGTCGGCGCCCTCCTTCAGGGCCTCCTGAGTCGCCTCCCTGGCGCCGTCCGAACTGCCGCGGTCGTCCTCGATCAGGATCGTCAGGTCCGGTTGCTGGGCCTCGTCGAAGGCGAGCTGCGCGGCGTTGCGCATGGCCGTCCCGACGGCCACTCCAGTGCCGGTCAAAGGCAGGACCAGCGCGACCTTCACGGTTCCCGAGCCGATACGGTTGCCGCCAGCCGCCGCCGGGGTGAGGGGGGCAGCGTTCTGGTCCGCCGCGACCGATGGGGCACCGCCCTGCGGCACGTCGGCCGGCGGCGACAGTTCGGCCCGGGGCTGCCCGCCGCGCCGGGCCGCGCGTCCGTCCCCGAATCCGCCGACGCAGCCACCCAGCGCCAAGGCACTGAGTGCAACGGTCAGGGCGGTGACCCGCACGAGACGGTTCCGCCCACACTTCGGACGCGCCATGGCGGTCTCCTTCGGGCAGGTTCGAACAACCTGACCGGGCATTTTTCAAATGTAAACGCGCCGAGACCGACTTGCCCCCGGACTCGACGTGCAGCCGCGACGCGGGGCCGGCACTGTGGCAAGATCACCCGCGATGAACCGTCGATTCGATGCCCCGGGGCCAGCGATCTCAACCAAACCCACTTCCACACCCCCGTCCCAGAGGCCCGGTGCGGACCGCCCGCGGAACACCACGTTCACGGCCTTCGGCCTCGCCAGCGAGACGGAGCCGTTGGCGCCGGGTCTGCACATTGTGGCGACGCCGATCGGCAACCTGCGCGACATCACCATCCGGGCGCTCGCGACCCTGGCGGCGGCCGACGCCGTGCTGGCCGAGGATACGAGGGTGACCCGGACGCTCTTGGCGCATTACGGGATCACGACCCCGTTGCTCGCCTATCACGAGCACTCGAACGAGGCCGTGCGCGACCGGATGGTGGCCCGGCTCCGGGCCGGCGAGGCCCTGGCCCTGGTCTCGGATGCCGGGACGCCGCTCGTGTCGGATCCCGGATACAAGCTCGTACAGGCGGCGATCGAGGCCGAGGTCGCGATCACGCCCGTGCCCGGGCCCTCCGCGGTCATGACTGCGCTGGTGGCCGCGGGCCTGCCCACCGACCGGTTCTTCTTCGAAGGGTTCCTGCCCCAGAAGGCCGGGGCCCGGCGCAACCGCCTCGAAGCCCTGATCCAGGTCCCGGGCACGCTGGTCCTGTTCGAGTCGCCGCATCGCCTGCCGGAGATGCTGGCCGACGCCGCATCCGTGCTCGGCGCCGACCGTCCTGCCGCGGTGACCCGGGAACTGACCAAGTTCTACGAGACGATCCGCCGGGACACGCTGGGCTCGTTGAGCGAGCGGTTCGGCCAGGAGGGCGCGCCGAAGGGCGAGATCGTCGTGATCATCGGCGCGGCGACGGCGCCGGAGCGCACGGCCGAGGGTGACGCCGCCCTGGACGAGCTGATCCGCACCGCCCTTGAGCGGCACTCGATCAAGGACGCAGCGAGCCTCGTCGCGGACGAGACCGGGCAACCACGCCGCGCCATCTATACCCGGGCGCTGGCGCTGGCCCGGGACAGCCAGGACTGAGACGAGCTGTGCCGGATCGCATCCTGCAGCGCCGCGCCGCCTATCTGCGCGGGCACCGGGCCGAGTGGCTGGCGATGGCGGCGTTGCTGGCCAAAGGCTACTGGCCGATCGGCCGACGGGTCAGCTTCGCCGGGGGCGAGATCGACCTGATCGTCCGGCGTCCAAGCACCATCGTGTTCGTGGAGGTCAAAGCTCGGTCCCGGCTGGACGATGCCCGAACGGCGATCGACGCCGCGAAGCGTCGGCGCTTCTCCCGCGCGGTGCGGGCGTGGGTCGGCCGCAATCCCTGGTGCGCTGGGATGACGCTTCGGGCCGACGCCGTGTTCGTCGGCGACGGCGCGTGGCCAGTGCACGTGCCGAGCGTCTTCACCATCGAAGGGTTGTGAGGCAGTCGGCTTTTCGGGTCCAATCATCGGGCGCCGAAACGCGGCAGGCCAATGACCGGACGATTCGACCGGTCAGCCGCGGGCGGCCCGGATCGCGCTGATCAGCGTCCGCTTGAGGTCGGCCTGACTGAAGGGCTTCTGCACCACGGGCCTGTCGCGGAATGGCTCGCGGATGCCGGCACCACCGTAGCCCGTGGAGAACACCAGGGGCAGGTCGCGCTGCACGATCGCTTCGGCCACCGGGTAAATCGGTTCGCCGGCCACGTTCACGTCGAGAATCGCGATCTCGAACGTTTCCTGAGCGGCCATTTCGAGGGCGGTCGACAGGCGTGCGGCAGGGCCGACCACGGCGCAGCCGAAGTCGAGCAGCATGTCCTCGAGCAGCATCGAGATCGCAGCCTCGTCTTCGACGACGAGGACGCGGACGCCGTTCAGGACGTCATCGTTGGGGTCAGCAGTCACGCCGGGCCGTCTTCCCTTCGATCGCCCCCGTCGCCGGGGATCTTGCCGTGCGGTTGGTATCGCCTCGCGAGCCGCAGGAGCAGCGCTTGGAAGCGCCGAGGCAGCGCGCCGGACGGTCCGCGAGACCACCCGTGGCGTCGCCTGGAATACCGGACGTGTCAAGCGTTCGCGGGTCGTTCCGGCATCAATGGTGGCCGCGATGTTAACTCACGATACATTTTTGTCGCCCTCCGGCACGGCCGGCCTTGGAGGGCAATTCGCAAGTCGCATCAATCGTCCTTGAACACGACCTTCGCGCCCCGGGAGACGTGCGCCGCGAGGTCGCGGGCGTTCCAGTTGGTGAGTCGGATGCACCCGTGGGACTCGGTCTTCCCGACCTTCTCGGGCTCGGGCGTCCCGTGGATGCCGTAGCTCGGGATCGCGAGGTCAATCCAGACGAGGCCGACCGGATTGTTCGGTCCCGGCTTGATCGAGAACTTACGGTTCGTCTTGACGCCCTTGAACGCGTATTTCGGATTGTAAGTGTAGTCCGGGTCGAACGCGACGCCCTTGACCTTGGTCTCGCCGCTGGGCGCAGGCTTCTCGGAACTCCCGATGGAAGCCGGGTAGAAGGCCAAAAGCTTGCCGTCCGCCCCGAAGGCGCGCACGTCGCGGCTCGTCTTGTCCACCTCGATCCGGTCGACCTTCGGCTCGTGCGGCAAGTCTTTCGCCTTCGGCTTGTCGGTACCCATCGGCTCGACAGCCGCCACCGTGAGCGATGTGCCGGCCTTGTCGAGCGGCTTGTCCGGATTGAGCGCGCTGACGAGGTCGCGGCTCATATGGAAGCGCTCGGCCAGCATCTCCCGCGGATTGGTGTAGCCCAGTTCCTCGAGGTCAGCCTGCGCCTCCATCTTCGGCGGGATTTTCTCGACGTAGGGCCCCGAGGCATCCGCATCGGTGACCGCGTAGTCGGACACCACCGGCTTGTCGCTCGTGGCCTGAAGCTTGTCCCAGAGTTCCCGCGTCATGTCCTGGGTCGCGGGTAGGCCCTGCGCCGCCGCGAAGGCCGAAAGGGCATGCTGGTAGTTCTCGCCCTTCAAGCCGTCGATGGCGCCTGGATAGAACCGGGCCCGATCCAGAAGCACTTGCGCCTTGACGATCAGCGGGTCGGGCTTGGCATCGGATGTCTTTCCGGCGCGCGCCTTCTTGTTGGCCGTCCTGGATTTGTCCGACTTCTCGTCCGGCTTGTCGGCATTGGGCGACTTGAAGGTGGCGCCGTTGATCGCCTCCGCTGTCAGCGCGGGCGCCTTGTCGGACGGGGCAGCGTGACCCGGCGCGGCGACGCCGATTGCCAGCAGAGCCGCGCAAACCGGCAGCGAAGGTCTCCGCATCATCGACGTCATATTCCCCGGGAGCGGACACGCTCCGGTCGCACAAGCTTCGAGGGTGCGGGAACGTTCCGCGCCGAACCGAAACCACTCCATTACTCGCACAGCCGGTGGCCGGCATTGCGCTCGCGCTCGTCGAAGTGGAAGTGGTTGGCGTGGGCCGCGTTGGTGCCGGGGCCCAGAACGGTGCGGAAGAACCCGCAGGCTTTCCCGCGGACGGAGGCCAGGAAGTCCGCCTCCTCGGACCCCGCCGGCATCGCCTTGACCGGGATGCTCGCGCGACCCGCGAAGGCGAAGCCCATCACGTCCACGGCGGCCGAGAAGGCGTGATCGCTGAGTTTGGCGTCGACATCGTGGTTCTGTCCCCGGCAGACATAGGTGCCGCCGAGTTCGAGCCCGGTGAGCGGATGCTTGAGCGTGCGGTCGGCCGCGACCTGAACTTCCGTCGCCCAGCGCGCGAAGGATTCCGCGACCTGGCATGTCAGCGTCGCCCCCCCCGGCAGCGCGATGCCATCGGCGAGCTTGGTCACCTTCAAGGGTAGCGGTGCGGTGCACTGGCCCTCGGCGATGGGCGGCAGCGGTTCGAACTCCACGCCGAGGCGCTTGAGCCGCACCCGGCAGGCGGTGTCGTCCGGCGGCGCGACCTTGAGGGCCAGCGCCGCCTCGCCGGACAGTTCCGGCGGTCGCTCCGGCGGTGTCGGCGGCGGTGTCGGGATCTCGGGCTTCTGAGGCTCCGCGGCGGCGTCCTTCGGCGGCGTCAGCTCGGCAGGACGGGCCGGTGGCGTCGGCTTTGCGGCCTCGGGTGTCGACGCGGATTTCTGCTCCGCCGGCTGTGCGGGCTTCAGCGCGTCCGGCCGTTCCGGCGGGAGCGGCGGCGGAACCGGGAGTGTGGCGGGCGCCTCGGCCGCCGCACCGGGGAGGGCAGCGGGCGCCCACAAGCCCAGCGCGAGGACGCCGCGCGCCAGAAGAGTCGTCGGTCGGAGGAGCGGCATGGGACCTCGAAGCGTGGGCGTGGGACGGGAGGAAACGAACGGAACCGCATTCGGATCGATCCGACCCTGTTGACGGGGCCGCCTATCGGGCCTCTGTCTTCCGGGACGCGGCCGCGAACCCCATCTTGCGGCCTGACGGGGCGGACCGAAGGCATGGTCCGTCCGACGCACCACCGAGGACCGAATGGCGGACGTAGCTGATGCCGGGCTTCCGAGCCTGCCGCAGGACAATCCCTTCCGCGACGCGCAGTGGAGCACGCCCTATGGGTTGCCGCCGTTCGAGCGCATCCAGGCTGCGCATTACATGCCGGCCTTCGATGCCGCGCTCGCCGCCCACGATGCCGAGATCCAGGGCATCGCGGCCGACACGGCGCCCGCCACCTTCGCCAACACCGTCGCGGCGATGGAGCGGGCCGGCCAGGCCCTCGAGCGGGTCGCCGGCGTCTTCTACAACCTGACCGGCAGCCACACGAACACGGACCTGCAGGCGATCGAGCGGGCGATCGGCCCGAAGCTCGCCCGGCACGGCAGCGCCATCTATCTCAACCCGCAGCTCTGGGCCCGCATCTCGGCGGTCGACGCCGAGGCGGAGGGGCTCGGGCCGGAGGAGCGCCGGGTGCTCGAGCGCTACCGTATCCGCTTCCGTCGCGCCGGCGCCGAACTCGGACCGGACGATAAGGCACGCATCGCCGAGATCGCCGCCCGGATGTCGGAACTCGGCACCCAGTTCAGCCAGAACCTGCTCGCCGACGAGAGCAGCTTCACCCTGCCGCTCTCCAGCGAGGACGACCTGGCCGGCCTGCCGCCGTTCCTGCGCGCCGCCGCCGAAAGCGCGGCCCGGGAGCGCGGGCTGGATGGTCACGTCATCACCCTCTCGCGCTCGCTGATAGAGCCGTTCCTGGTGTTCTCCACCCGTCGCGACCTACGCGAAAAGGCCTACGCGGCCTGGACCCGGCGCGGCGAGAATGGCGGCGCCACCGACAACCGCGCCATCATCGTGGAGATGGTGGGCTTGCGCGCCGAGCACGCCCGACTGCTCGGCTTCGACAGCTTCGCGCATTTCAAGCTCGACGACACGATGGCGGCGAGCCCCGACGCCGCCATGGAGCTGCTGCGCGATGTCTGGGCGCCGGCCCGGGCGCGGGCGGGCGACGAGCGCGAGCGGCTTCAGGCGATCGTCCGGCAGGAGGGCCACAATTTCGCGCTCCAGGCGCACGATTGGCGCCACTACACCGAGAAGCTGAGGCGGGCCGAGCACGACCTCGATGAGAGCGAGGTGAAGGCCTACCTGCCCCTCGACCGGATGATCCAGGCAGCCTTCGATACGGCGTCGCGGTTGTTCGGGTTGACCTTCGAGGCGTTGTCCGACGTGCCGCGCTATCATCCGGATGTGCGGGTGTGGCGGGTCGGCAACCCGGACGGGTCCGAGGTCGGGTTGTTCTTGGGCGATTACTTCGCCCGGTCCTCCAAGCGCTCCGGCGCCTGGATGAGCGCGTTCCGCTCTCAGGAGCGCCTGAACGGCACCGTCACGCCGGTGATCGTCAACGTAATGAACTTCGCCAAGGCGCCCGCCGGCGAGAGCGCGCTCCTGTCCTTCGACGACGCCCGCACGCTGTTCCACGAGTTCGGCCACGCCCTGCACGGGCTCCTGTCGGATGTGACCTACCCGCTGCTCTCCGGGACGTCTGTGTCGCGCGACTTCGTTGAATTGCCGTCGCAGCTCTACGAGCATTGGCTGGAGCAGCCCGAGGTGCTCAAGGCCCATGCCCGGCACCACCGCACCGGCGAGCCGATGCCCGACGCACTGTTGCGCAAGCTCCTGGCGGCACGCACCTTCAACCAGGGTTTCGCGACCATCGAGTATACCGCCTCGGCGATCGTCGACATGACGCTCCACCTCTCGGCGGGGGGCGAATCCGGCCTCGACGTGCCGGCCTTCGAAGCGGATGCCCTGCAGCGGATCGGCATGCCGGCCGAGATCAGCATGCGGCATCGGACGCCGCACTTCGCTCACATCTTCTCGGGGGATGGCTACGCGGCCGGATACTACAGCTATCTCTGGTCCGAGGTGCTGGATGCCGACGCCTTCGATGCCTTCAAGGAGGCCGGCGACATCTTCGACCCGGAGACGGCAAAGCGGCTGCGGACTTTCGTGTACGGCGCCGGCAACCTGCGCGACCCGCGAGACGCCTACACAGCCTTCCGTGGCCGGATGCCGAGCATCGCGCCGCTCCTGAAAAAGCGCGGGCTCGCGGCCTGACGCGGAGGCGGCCGGTAAGGGTTTCGTAAACAAACGTCCTTAACGAACGCTTGCAGGCGGACCTTGCAGACGGAGTTGGGGGCAATGACGAAGATCGAAGCCAAGCCGGCCCTCTCTCCCGACGAACTGCTGAAGGCCGTCGTGGCGGGTAAAACGAATCCGAAGCCGGAGCCCGTCTCCGCACCTGCGGCGGTGCGATTCGCGATGCCGGCCCTGGCTGGTCCAGAGGTCCGGCGCTACGCGATCGCGGGCACTGCCCTGGCGCTCGGGCTGATCCTCGGCTTCGCCGCGCGCCCCGGCGCCAGCGGCGCGCCGAGCGACGCCGTCCTGGCGCTGAGCACGACCGTCGATGCCGGTCGGACCGAAACCGCCCGACTCGGCGCCGACATCGCCCAGCTCCATCAGGTGCTCGCCGACCTGCGCGCCGCCACCGACATGGCCCGCAAGGAAGCCGGCAGCCGCAGCAGCGCCCTGGGCGAGCGCCTGGCGCAGCTCGATAAGAATTTGAACACCAAGTCCGCAGCGCTGAGCGAGCGTATCGAGCAGGGGGAGCGCGACCAGAGCGGACGGATGACCAATCTCGCCGCGCAACTGGAGCGCCGCGCGTCCTTCGCAGCGTCGGCCGTCAAGTCCGAGCCGACACAGACCGGGAGCCTCGCTGAGACCCGCGCGGCCGACGCGAAGGTCGCCGAGGCGAAGGCTATCGATGCCAAGAACGCGGAGGCCAAAGGCTCGGAGACCAAGGGTTCGGAGGCCAAGCCGAAATCCGTCGCGGCCGAAAAACCCGCGGTGATCGACGGCTGGGCTGTGCGCGACGTCTACGACGGGGCGGCGATCCTGGAAAACAAGCGCCGCCGCATCGTCGAAGTCGGGCCTGGAGACATGCTGCCGGGGATCGGCCGGGTCGAGGGTGTCGAGCGCCGTGGTCGGGAGTGGGTCGTGGTGACCCGTCAGGGTCTCGTTACGCCCCAGCCCTGGTAATCCCTCTGCAAACCAAGATTCGTCAGCGCCCCTGGAAGGTCGCCGAGGCGAGTTCGTCGCTGGTGCCGGGGAAGCGTGGCTCGATCGTCAACGGATCGGCGAGGGCGGAGGCACGCTCGACCCGGCGGCGTCCATGGCGTAGGGCGCGGGTCTGAGCGGCGCGGGTCGGATGCAGGATCGCCGCGAGCAGCGCATGGCCCTCGAAGGCGGCATCCAGATTCTTGGCGTCGAAGACGGGCATGGCCGGCCTACCTGAGTGCGATCCGGTCACGCGCCGAAGGCGATGGTCCGAATTGCATCCCGAATAACGGGGATCGCGTGAACGGGTTCCGCCAAGCTCTGACGGCGAAACCACTTTTTTACGATCGTTCAGGACTGGCGCGAAAACGGTGCGGCGGCGCACGTGCCGCGGCCGAAAAACGGGTCCCGGAGGGTTTGGGCCGCCCCGGGACCGAGGACGTCAGACGAACTGGTTGAGGCCCGGGATCGAACCGATGATCGGTCCCATGGCGTCCTCGCCGACCTTCTCACGGCCGAAAGCGAACAGCTCCTGGCCGAGCGGCTGCATCTGGCCCATGGGCACACCGGCGCCCATCAACTTCTGGCCGAGCGCCATGACGCCGCCGCCACCCATCATGCCGCCGAGCATGCCCATCAGGCCGCCACCGCCGCTCTCGCCGGCATTCGACTCGGCCACGAGAGCTTCGGAACCGGGGAGCGCGGCCATGAGCTGGCCCACCTCGGATTCCGGCCCTTCCTTCTGCAGGAAGGCCAGGATGTGCCCGATGGCCGTCTGCGCGGTCGCGGCGTCGAGCCCGGTGCGGGCGGTAACGCGGGCGAGCAATTCTTCCATGACGCTGATCTCTTCGACGCTGATCTCTTAGGAACGTTTCCAGACGTCCTTCGACTCTGAAGCGGCGGAAATCAAGCGCGGCTCCCGACTTCGCTGGGAAACACCGGCCCGGACGACGCCTGGAACATCCGGACGCCCCGAAGAGTCAGCGCAGGCGCCGACGCGGCCTTGCGACTCAGGGCGAGGCGTGGCCTCGTCGACGGCGAAACAAGTGGGATCAGCGTTGATCCACGGAAGGTCCGCCGCCGCACCAGCCGTTGCCCGATTGGGTTCACACCGGCGGATCGATCACGGGCGCATCGGGAGACACGGGTGAGCGATCTCAAGACCCTACGCGGCCTCTCCGGCCTGAGCCCCGAGCCGGCCAGCCTGAAGAGGGCCGCACTCGTCCTCATCGACATCCAGAATACGTACCGCGAGGGCGTGATGCGCCTGTCCGGCGTCGAGCCGGCGGTCGCGGAGGCCGCGATCCTTCTCAAACGAGCCCGGGAATCCGGCGTGCCGGTCTTCCACATCCAGCACAATGCCGGCCCCGGCTCGCCTTACGACATCGCCGCGGAGATCGGGCAGATCTCGCAGGAGGTCGCGCCGCAGGACGGGGAGGCCGTGATCACCAAGGCCTTTCCGAGTTCGTTCGTAGGCACGGATCTCGAGGATCGGCTCAAGCGGGCAGGCGTCACCGACCTCATCCTGGCCGGCTTCATGACCCACATGTGCGTGAACTCGACGGCGCGCTCGGCCTTCAACCTCGGCTTCCATCCCACCGTAGTCGCCTCGGCGACCGCGACGCGCGATTTGCCGGCGCCCGACGGCTCGGTGGTGCCGGCGGCCCAGCTACAGGCCGCGAGCCTCGCGGGCCTCGGCGACCTGTTCGCCGTGATCGCCCGCGACGTGGACGCAGTCCGCCCCTGATCGTTCGACGGGGACAGTAATTTCTGCGAAACCCGGGCGCGAACATTCGGGGTTAGACTCCGAAATCTCCGGTTCTGCCGTCTTGACTGCTGCATCGGACATGTGTGCGATGCAGCACGGGGCCGAGAGCGGCGGAACATCACCGCTGGCCGCACAGTTCGGCTCCGAAAATGCGGAGCTTGAACCATGCGCATCGAGAACGTCGCCGATCTGATCGCCGAGACCCTTCAGGAGGCCGGAGTCGCGCGTATCTACGGCGTTGTGGGCGACAGCCTGAACGGGATCACGGAGGCGCTGCGCGCGCGCGGAAAGATCGACTGGATCCACACCCGCCACGAGGAGGCGGCGGCCTTTGCGGCAAGCGCGGAGGCGCAGGTCACCGGCAAGCTCGCCGTATGCGCGGGTTCGTGCGGCCCCGGCAACCTGCACCTGATCAACGGGCTCTACGACGCGCACCGGAGCCGGACTCCGGTCCTGGCGATCGCCGCGCAGATCCCGTCCGCTGAGATCGGCTCGGGGTACTTTCAGGAGACCCGCCCGACCGCGCTGTTCCGCGAATGCAGCCATTACTGCGAGTTGGTGTCCGCCCCGTCGCAGATGCCGTTCGTGCTCGAGAACGCGATCCGCGCCGCCGTGGGAGAGGGGGGCGTCGCCGTCATCGTCATCCCGGGCGACGTCGCGCTGCGCGATGCGCCCAAGCGCGCGTTGGCCACTCGGGCCGGGCTGATCCCGGCAAAGCCTGTTGTCCGTCCGGCCGATGCCGAACTCGATACGCTGGCGGCCATGCTCAACGCCGGCAAGCGCGTGACGCTGCTGTGCGGACGCGGCTGCGCCGGCGCCCATTCCGATCTGCTTCAGCTTGCCGAGGCGCTCAAGAGTCCAATCGTGCACGCGCTCGGCGGCAAGGAGTTCGTCGCGTTCGACAACCCCTACGATGTCGGCATGACCGGATTGATCGGGTTCTCGTCCGGCTACGCCGCCATGATGGCGTGCGACACCCTGCTGATGCTGGGCACGGGGTTCCCCTACAAGCAATTCTACCCGCAGGACGCGAAGGTCGCCCAGGTCGATCTGCGCCCCGCCGAACTCGGCCGCCGCTGCCGCATCGAGCACGGCCTCGTCGGCGATGTCGGCGCGACGATCCGGGCGCTGCTGCCGCGCCTGAAGCCGAAGGCCGACCGGTCGTTCCTGGATTCCAGCCTGACGCACTACGCCAAGGCCCGCGCGGGCCTCGACGATCTCGCCACCGGGAAGCCGGGCGGCCCGCTCCATCCGCAATATCTCGCGAAGACGATCAGCGAGGCGGCCGCGGACGACGCGATCTTCACCGCCGATGTCGGCACCCCGACGATCTGGGCGGCACGCTACCTGGAGATGAACGGCAAACGGCGCCTGCTCGGCTCCTGGGTTCACGGCTCGATGGCCAACGCCCTGTCCCAGGGGATCGGCGCACAAGCCGCGGAGCCGAACCGGCAGGTGATCGCGCTTTGCGGCGACGGCGGTTTCGCCATGCTGATGGGCGACTTCCTAACCCTGCGTCAGCACCGCCTGCCCCTGAAGGTCGTGGTGTTCAACAACGGCACCCTCGGCTTCGTGGAGCTGGAGATGAAGGCGGCGGGCTATCTCGAGACCGGCGTCGCGCTCGACAATCCGGACTTCGCCGCGATGTCGCGGGCCGCCGGCATCTTCGCCCTGCGGGTCGAGGACCCAGCCGAGCTGCCCGGCGCCATGCGCGAGTTCCTGGCCTTCGACGGCCCCTCGTTGCTCGATGTGCGCACCGCCCGCAACGAGCTCTCGATGCCGCCCAAGATCGACGGGCAGCAGATGAAGGGCTTCAGCCTCTACGTGCTGCGGGCCGTGATGGATGGGCGCGGTGACGCAGTTCTCGACCTCGCCAAAACCAACCTCATCCGATAGACCTCTCTCTGAATTCTAGACCCGTTCCAGTCCAGTGGAGCGGGCGATCCAGGGAGAATCCGGACCATGCGGGTCGGCCTGTTCGTGCCGTGCTACGTCGACGCTTTCGAGCCGGAAGTCGGGATCGCCACGCTGGAATTGCTGGAGCGGGTCGGTTGCACGGTGGAATACCCGTTCGACCAGACCTGTTGCGGCCAGCCGATGGCCAACACCGGCTGCCACGCGGAGGCCGCCGCCACCGAGGCCCTGTTCGTCAAGAACTTCTCGGATTTCGACTACGTGGTGGCGCCCTCGGGCTCCTGCGTGCACCAGGTCCGCGAGCACCTGACCGCGATCCCGCAGACGGACGAGGTCAAGAAGGTCCGGGCCAGCACCTACGAGCTCGTCGAGTTTCTGCACGACGTGCTGAAGATCGAGGCTCTGCCCTGGGCGGAGTTCCCGCACAAGGTCGCCTATCACGGCAATTGCAATGCGCTACGCGGCATCCACCATGCCCGACCGTCCGAGATCGTGAAACCGTACTTCTCGAAGCCCCTCGACCTGCTTCGCCTCGTCAAGGGCGTCGAGCTGGTCGATCTCGCCCGGCCGGACGAGTGCTGCGGCTTCGGCGGCACCTTCTCGGTGTTCGAGCCGGCTGTCTCGGCCAAGATGGGCTACGACAAGGTCGCCGACCAGAATCGGGCCGGGGCCGCATATGTTGTCTCGGCCGATTCCTCGTGCCTGATGCATCAGAAGGGCTGTGCCGAACGCCTCGGCCTGCCGCTCCGCTACATCCACATCGCGCAAGTGCTGAACGGAGCCGCCGCATGAGCGTCGAGGATCTGAACCCGCGCGCCCACGATGGTCTCATCCACCCGGAAGTCCGCGCTGCCGACGACGAGAGCGAGCGCGGCCAGGATGGCGGCCGCCTCCAGCACGCCGAGGCCGCGACGAAGCCGATCCGCGCGCCGCAGACCCGCGAGCCGCAGCCCCGCGGCGCGAAAATCCGCGGCGACCGCCCGATCGATCAGGGCGAGGCCGCCGAGCGCTTCCTCGCCGCGCCGCTCCACCAGGCCGCCCACGACGAGCGCCTGTGGGACCTGCGCAAGAAACGCGATACCTCGGCGCACGGCATCCCGGAATGGGAGGAGCTGCGGGAGCTCGCCTCCGCCCTCAAGGCGCACACGCTCACCCATCTCGACCAGTATCTCGAGCAGTTCGAGGCCGCCGCGAAGGCCAACGGCGTGCAGGTCCACTGGGCCGCGGACGGCGCCGACCACAACCGCATCGTCTTGGAGATCCTGCGCAGCCGCGGCGCCAAGACCCTCGTGAAGTCCAAGTCGATGCTCACCGAGGAATGCGGCTTCCGCCACCACATGGCCGCCAACGGCATCGAAATCATCGAGACCGATCTCGGCGAGCGCATCCAGCAGCTCGACAACGAGGAGCCGAGCCACATCGTGGCGCCCGCGGTCCACAAGACCCGGATGGACGTGGCCGAAGTCTTCGCCAAGACGCTGGGCACGGATCCGGACAACGACGACGCCCATTACCTCGCCGAAAGCCAGCGCGAGACGACCCGGCCCTACATTCTGAAGGCCGATGCCGGCATGACCGGCTGCAACTTCGCCATCGCGGAGACCGGCACCGTCGTCACCTGCACCAACGAGGGCAATGCCGACTTGTCCGGCAACGTCCCGCCGCTGCAGATCCACTCGATCGGCATCGAGAAGATCATCCCCAAGGTCGAGCATCTCGGGGTGTTCATCCGGCTGCTGTCGCGCTCGGCGCTCGGCTCGCCGATCACCCAGTACACTTCGCATTTCCGCGGACCCCGCAAGGGCACCGAGATGCACATGGTGCTGGTCGATAACGGCCGCTCGGCCCGGCTCGGGCTGGAGGAGTTCTGGACCTCGCTGAAGTGCATCCGCTGCGGTGCCTGCATGAACACCTGTCCGGTCTACCGGCGTTCGGGCGGCCTCTCCTACGGGGCGACCTATTCGGGCCCGATCGGGTTGATCATCGACCCGACCTTCAACAAGCGGAAATACTCGACCCTGCCGTTCTCCTCGACGATGAACGGCTCCTGCACCAACGTCTGCCCGGTCAAGATCAACATCCACGAGCAGATCTTCGCTTGGCGCAAGGTCATGGTCGAGGAGCATCACATCCCGGCGCTCAAGCAGGGAATGATGAAGGCCGCGGGTGCGGTCCTGTCTCGGCCCGCCGCCTATCGGGCGGCGATCGGCGCCGCGGATTCGGCGCTGAAGGTGCTGCCGCGCTTCGCCGTCTACAACCCGCTCAACACCTGGGGGAAGAAGCGCGAGATGCCGGATGCGCCGCGCCAGACCTTCCACGCCTGGTACAAGCAGAACCGGATGCAGAAGGCGGTCAAAAACACCGCTGCCAAGGAGACCGCTGCGAAGGACACGGCCCGATGAGCGCGCGCGCGGACATCTTGGCGGCACTTAAGGCGAACCGTCCGGCGGGCGATTATCCGCTGCCGAACGTGCCGACCTTCGCGCCGCTGGTCGGGGACGACCTGATCGAGGAGTTCGGCGAGCGGCTGAAGCGCATGGGCGGCCGGATCGAGGACGGCCGCACCGGCGACCCACTGATGGGCGTGCGCGAGCGGTTGGCGGATTCGAAGGTGATCGCCTCCGCGGTCCCGGAGATCGACGGCAACCGCGACCTACGGGCGGTACGCTACCCACAGGAGGTCGAGGACGTCGATGTGGCGGTGGTGCGCGCCGTGTTCGGCATCGCCGAGACTGGGTCGGTGCTGTTCACGGAGGGCGAGCTGATCGTGAACGCCGTCGCCTACCTGGCCCAGCACCTGATCGTGCTGCTCGATCCCGCCGACATCCTCCCCAACGTTCAGGCGGCCTACAAGCGACCGGAATTCGGCCGCTCCGCCTACGCGGTGCTGCATACGGGACCTTCGGCCACCGCCGACATCGAGGGCGTGCTGATCCACGGCGCGCAGGGCGTGCGCTCGCTCACCGTCCTGTTGCTGCCGCGCGCCGCAGAAAGATCGATCTCCTGAGCCGGAACCGCCGATAAGGCGCGCACCTTGCTTGGACAGCGATCATCTCGTCGCCCGGCAAGGAGATCCGATGCGCTATACCCTCGGCTGCAGCCTGTCCTATAATATTCTCTCGGACACGACTTTCATCTTCAATTTGGAGGTGGCCAAGCTGAGGAGCGTCGAGATCCTCAGCGAGAGCCTCGTGCTGACGCCGAACCTGAAGCGCGACCTCTACACCACCCCCGACCTGCTGAACCGCTATCTCGGCGTCAACGTGCCCATGGGTCAGTTCGCGCTGGAGTATAATGCGGAGGTGGACCTGACTGTCCATCGAGCCGACCCGGCGACCATCAACGAGACCCCGGTCGGCGAACTGCCGCTCGACATCCTACCGTTCCTACTGCCGAGCCGGTTCGTCTCCTCCGATCGGCTGACGCCCTACGCGCAGGCCGAGTTCGGCGCGCTGCCCAAGGGCCACAGCCGGGTCAACGAGATCTGCAACTGGATCCACGACCACATCACCTACCAGCCCGGCACGAGCGACGGCGAGACCACGGCGGACGAGTCGCTCCTGAAGCGGGCCGGCGTCTGCCGCGACTTCGCGCATATCGGAACGGCGTTCTGCCGGGCACTCGGGATCCCGGCCCGGTTCGTGAGCTGCTACGCGCACGGTCTCGTGCCGAGCGACTTCCACGCGGTGTTCGAAGCCTATCTCGACGGGCGCTGGTGGCTGTTCGACGCGACCCGTCAGGCGGATCTCGATGGGCTGGTGCGCATCGGCGTCGGGCGTGACGCCGCCGAGATCGCCTTCTCGACGCCGTTCGGCAACATGCAGCCGGTCAACCAACAGGTCCGGATCCAGCGCACGGACGGGCAGGGCAGCCCGATGCCGCGCACGGTCGATGCCATCTCCACCGAGGTCCCCGCACCGAATGCCGGTGCGGCCTGACCGGACAGCCGTATCGGATCACGCTATCCTGTGATCCTCGGAAAGCAAGGACGGGGGAAAACCGCATGGCCTACCGCCACGTCGTCGGCCCGCGCACCCACGTCTTCGCCGACCTCGCCACACTGATGGCCAAGGCGACGCCGATCCGCTCCGGCGACCGGCTCGCCGGGGTCGCGGCCGAATCGGCCGAGGAGAACGCGGCGGCGCGCTGGTGCCTCGCGGAGGTGCCGCTGGCCGAGATCCTGGCCCGCCCGCTGATCCCGTACGAGAAGGACGACGTCACCCGGCTGATCCTGGATACGCACGATGCCGCCGCCTTCCGGGAGATAGCCCACCTCACGGTCGGCGATTTCCGCGAGTTCCTGCTGACCGCCACCCCGGAGGTGCTGACCCGGATCGCACCGGGCGCAACGCCCGAGATCGCCGCTGCAGTCTCGAAGATCATGCGCAACCAGGACCTGATCTCGGTGGCGCGCAAGGCCCGGGTGGTCACCCGGTTCCGCAACACGATCGGGCTGCCGGGCACGCTGGCGGTGCGGCTGCAGCCCAATCATCCCACAGACGATCCGAAGGGGATCACCGCGGCGATCCTCGACGGGCTCACCCTCGGCTGCGGCGACGCCGTGATCGGCATCAACCCGGCCTCGGATTCGGTCCAGGCGCTCGGTGACCTGCTCCACCTCCTTGACGGGGTGATCCAGAAGCACGCCATCCCGACCCAGGCCTGCGTGCTCACCCACGTCACCACGACGCTCGCCGCCATGGAGCGCGGCTTGCCGGTCGACCTCGTGTTCCAGTCGATCGCCGGGACCGAGAAGGCCAATGCCGGCTTCGGAGTGACGCTCGCCCTGCTGAAGGAGGCTCATGAGGCCGCGCTCGCGCTCAAGCGCGGCCCGCTCGGCGACAACTGCATGTATTTCGAGACCGGGCAGGGCTCCGCGCTCTCGGCCGATGCCCATCACGGCATCGACCAGCAGACCCTGGAGGCCCGGGCCTACGCGGTCGCCCGGCCGTTCCGGCCGCTCCTGGTGAACACCGTCGTGGGCTTCATCGGGCCGGAATACCTCTACGACGGAAAGGAGATCATCCGGGCGGGGCTGGAGGATCATTTCTGCGGCAAGCTGATGGGCGTGCCGCTGGGCGTGGACGTCTGCTACACCAATCACGCCGAGGCCGATCAGGACGATATGGACACGCTGCTGACGCTGCTCGGCGCGGCCGGCTGCACCTACATCATGGGCGTCCCGGGGGCCGACGACGTGATGCTCAACTACCAATCCACGTCGTTCCACGATTCCCTCTACTTGCGCGAGGTGCTGGGATTGAAGCGCGCCCCCGAATTCGAGGCCTGGCTGCACGGCATCGGGCTGACCGACGGGGCCGGCGCCCTGCTGCCGGGATCGGGCGCGCCCCTCCTCACCGCCGCGCCGGACCTCGCCGCGTGAGCGACCTGCGGGAGATCTGGTCCAGACTCGCCGGCCTGACGCCGGCCCGGATCGGGCTCGGACGCGCAGGCAGCGGCCTGCCGACCCGGGAGGTGCTGCGCTTCGGCCTCGATCATGCCCAGGCCCGGGATGCCGTCCACGCGCCGATGGATGCTGAGGCCCTGGCCGCATCCATCACGGAACTCGGCTTCTCGATCATCCCGGTCGCGTCCCAGGCCCCTGACCGGGCGACCTACCTGCGCCGCCCGGATCTCGGGCGGCGGCTAGACCCGAACGACTTGCCGAAGCTCGAGGCCGTGGCCGATGCCGCCGATCTCGCCGTGGTGGTGGCCGATGGGCTCTCGGCCCGGGCCGTGCACGAGAATGCGGCGCCGTTGCTGATGGCGTTCACGCCCCTTGCGAAGAATGCCGCGTGGCGCCTCGCGCCCGTGGTGATCGCCCGGCAAGCGCGCGTGGCGCTCGGCGACGCTGTCGGCCAAGCCCTGAAGGCTCGGGCGGTGGTGATGCTGATCGGCGAGCGGCCAGGCCTGTCCTCCCCCGACAGTCTCGGCATCTACCTGACGCTCGATCCCAAAATCGGCCGCTCGGACGCGGAGCGCAACTGCATTTCGAATGTGCGGGCCGCCGGCCTGACCCATGAGCGCGCCGCGTTCAAGCTGCACTGGCTGCTCGCGCGTGCGCTGACCCTCGGCCTCAGCGGTGTGAACCTGAAGGACGAGAGCGACCACGCTTTGGAATCCGCTCCCTCGGCCGCCGCCCTGCCGGAGCCTGGCCGAAGCTGAACGGAAGCGCGTGTTTCGTGCCCGGCGCCGAACGAGTGTCGGATCAGTCACGCGGAGAGCAGTTCATAGCCCACGCCTGCGGTCTGTAGATTGTCATCGACATCCGATCCATCACCCACCGTCATCCCGGGGCCGCGAAGCGGAGCCCGGGATCCAGAAACGCAATCAGTTCAGTGCCTTGTGCGATCGGCGCCTCTGAATCCCGGGCTCGCCTGCGGCGCCCCGGAATGACGGCGGCGTGTTCTGAGCGGCAAGGCTCCGACGATACCGCTCGTCTATGAGCTTCAGAACCCGTGTCGATTGAGCCTAATCTGCCGGGTCGGGTGGCCGAGGGATTATCCTTAACCTTATCTCGTGCCGGCAATCGACCCCAAGCGTGGCTGTGGCGGGGTCGCAACACCGTAAAACGAACCCGGGTCCGCCCCGAGACCTGCCCGCAAACGCCGCGATCCCGCCATAGTCCGGGCCCACCTCACCCTCCGCGGTAAACGGCAAGTTCGACAACGATTTACCGTTTCGAAACGAGGTTTTCCCGAGCACGCGGACGGCCCATCCGGCGCATCGCGAACGGCGACGCGCCGCGGCTTCCTGCACCCTCGGGACTGGCGGCGCGAAGGCTTGGTTCGGGTTGATGGACACGCGGTTGAACGACAAGTCGAAGCTGCCCAGCCGTCACGTTACGGAAGGGCCGGATCGGGCCCCGCATCGCTCCTATCTCTATGCGATGGGACTGACCCGGGAGCAGATCCACCAGCCGCTGGTGGGTGTCGCCTCCTGCTGGAACGAGGCAGCCCCCTGTAACATCTCGCTGATGCGCCAGGCGCAGGCAGTGAAGAAGGGCGTCGCGGCGGCTCACGGCACCCCGCGTGAATTCTGCACCATCACGGTCACGGACGGCATCGCCATGGGCCATGGCGGCATGCGCGCCTCGCTGCCGTCCCGCGAGGTCATCGCCGACTCGGTCGAGCTGACCATGCGCGGCCACGCCTACGATGCCCTGGTCGGCCTCGCCGGCTGCGACAAGTCGCTGCCCGGCATGATGATGGCGATGGTCCGCCTCAACGTGCCGTCGATCTTCATCTACGGCGGGTCGATCCTGCCCGGCTCGTTCCGTGGCAAGCCCGTCACCGTGCAGGACCTGTTCGAGGCTGTGGGCAAGGTCGCGGTCGGCGACATGAGCCTGGAGGACCTCGACGAGTTGGAGCAGGTCGCCTGCCCGTCGGCCGGCGCCTGCGGCGCGCAGTTCACCGCCAACACCATGGCGACCGTCTCCGAGGCAATCGGCCTGGCGCTGCCCTATTCGGCCGGCGCCCCGGCGCCCTACGAGATCCGGGACAAGTTCTGCGCCACCGCCGGCGAGAAGGTGATGGAGCTGCTGGCCAAGCAGATCCGCCCGCGCGACATCGTTACCCGCAAGGCGCTTGAGAACGCCGCCACCGTGGTCGCCGCCTCCGGTGGATCGACCAACGCGGCCCTGCACCTGCCGGCGATCGCGCATGAATGCGGCATCGAATTCACGCTGTTCGACGTCGCCGAGATCTTCCGGCGCACGCCCTACATCGCCGACCTCAAGCCCGGCGGGCGCTACGTCGCCAAGGATATGTTCGAGGTCGGCGGCATCCCGCTGCTGATGAAGACCCTGCTCGACCACGGCTTCATGCACGGCGACTGCCTGACGGTCACCGGCCGCACCATCGCGGAGAACATGGACCGGGTGACCTGGAACCCCGACCAGGACGTGGTCTATCCGGCCAACCGCCCGATCACCCCGACCGGCGGCGTCGTCGGCCTCAAGGGCAACCTCGCCCCCGAGGGCGCGATCGTGAAGGTCGCTGGCATGCCGGCCGAGAAACAGGTCTTCACCGGCCCGGCACGGGTGTTCGACGGCGAGGAGGCCTGTTTCGAGGCGGTGCAGTCGCGCACCTACAAGGAAGGCGATGTCCTCGTCATCCGCTACGAGGGTCCGCGTGGCGGCCCCGGCATGCGCGAGATGCTGTCCACCACGGCGGCCCTCTACGGCCAGGGCATGGGCGACAAGGTCGCGCTGATCACGGACGGGCGCTTCTCCGGCGCGACCCGCGGCTTCTGCGTCGGCCATGTCGGCCCCGAGGCGGCGGTCGGTGGGCCGATCGGCCTGATCCGCGACGGCGACATCATCACCCTCGACGCGATCCAGGGCACGCTCAACGTCGCGTTGTCGGACGCGGAGTTCGCCGAGCGCCGCAAGGCCTGGGCGCCGCGGACCAACTCGGCGACCTCCGGGTATCTGTGGAAATACGCGCAGGGCGTCGGCCCGGCGCTGTACGGCGCCGTCACCCATCCGGGCGGCGCCAAGGAGCTGGAGAGCTATGCGGACGTCTAGGACTGACCTCAGCCGGCGCAGGGCGCCGGCCGGGGCCGATCCCGGTCGGTCCCGCCTGATCGCCAGGATCGCGGCGTCGGCCGGCGTCCTGATCCTGCTCGCCCTGCCCACGGATGCGCCGCGCGCGCTCGATGCCAGCGTCCGCGCGCCGGTCCAGGTGCCCGTGGCGGACAAGAGCTACCGGTCGGCCAAGGACGCGCTGCGGGCCGGGGTGCGCGAGTACAATGCCGGCGACAAGCAGGGCGCCGCCCGCGCCCTCGAATACGCCGCCGGGCAGGGCCATGCACTGGCCCTTTGGAAGCTCGGCCGGATGTACGCCGAGGGCGACGGCGTGCCCCATGACGACCTGAAGGCGTTCGAGTTCTTCTCCCGGATCGCCGACGCCAGCACCGACGACGGTCCCGATCCGCAGAACTCGGCGGTCACCGGCAGTGCGTTCACGGCGCTCGGCACCTACTTTCTCGAGGGGATCAAGGGCACTTACGTGCGTCCGAACCCCGAGCGCGCCTACGACATGTTCAACTACGCGGCGTCGTATTACGGCGAGCCGAACGCGCAGTACAACCTGGCCCGGCTCTACCTCGACGGCACCGGGGTCGAGGCCGATCCCCGGCAGGCCGCTCGCTGGTTCAATCTCGCGGCCGAGAAGGGGCACCACCCGGCGCAGGCTCTGCTCGGCGACATGCTGATGAACGGGTTGGGCGGCGTGCCGGTCCAGCGCGTGAAAGGCCTGATGTGGCTATCGCTCGCCCGCGAGGGCGCGGAGGGCCGCAAGGACGCTTGGATTGTCGCGCTTTACGACAAGAACTGGGCGGCCGCCAACGAGGACGACCGAGCCGAGGCGCAGAGCCAGCTCCAGACCGTCGGCTCGATCCGACGGCGGCATTAGAGCCCTGCTCTGACGCCGCCGCCGACTTGCCTCAGCCCTTCTTGGCGTCCTGCGCGGTCTTGAACGACGGACGTGCCAGGGTCTCGGCGATATAGGCCGCAAGCTTGGGCCAGCGGCCGGCGTCGATCTGCGCCTCGGCCACGTGGAAATTGTAGAAACCCGTGGCGATCGAGATGTCGGCGATGCTGAAGGCGTCACCCACGAGGTAGGGGCCCGAGATCTGCCGCTCCAGATAATCGAACAGCGGCGGCAGATCCGCGTCGAGCGCCTTCGTGACGGCGGCGCCGTCGGTGGGCTTGCCCATCATGTTGGGCTTCAGGATCCGCTCGACGAACGGCACGATCAGCTTTCCGAACAGCTCGGTATCGCCGAACTTGTCGAACCAGACCGCGCGGCCGAGGGCCTGTGGGTCGGAGGGCACCAGGGCCGGGGTCGGGTGCTTGCGCTCGAGATACCAGAGGATCGCCGAGGAATCCGCGAGCTTGAACCCGCCATCCTCGATCGCCGGGATCTTCCCCAGCGGGCTCGCCGCCCGGAAATCCGAATCGGGCGCGTGGAACATCACCGGCCTGTGCTCGTAGGGCACGTTCTTCTCGGTGAGCGAGACCAGGACCTTGCGGACGTAGGGCGAGTAGCCGGTACCGTAGACGATCATTACAACTCCATCGGGGACGCGACGGCCGGATATCGATCCGCCTGCCCCTGCATGGCAGATAGGGCCGATCGCCGGTGCGCCGACCGCGTCACGGTCACCGCTCCGTGATCGCGGCCCTGTCGCCTCACCAAGCCGGCGCGGTAATCGCCGTCACGAAGGACGGCCGGTCGAGCGTCAGCGCGACCCAGCCGGCGAGCTTCGGCCAGCGACTGGAATCCACCTGAACCTTGGCGAGCCGGAGATTGTGGAACGGCGCCGCGACCGCGATGTCGGCAATCCCGAAGCTGCCGCCCACCAGGAACGGCCCAATGATCTGCGATTCGAGGTAGTCGAACAGGGGCGGCAGATCCGTGTCGAGCGCCTGCTGCGCCAGCGCGTCGCCACCTGGGATTTTGAGCACCCGGGGCTTCAGGAAGCGCTCCGTGAACACGACAGAGAGTTTCCGATCCAGCTCGACTTCGCCGAACTTGTCGAACCAGCGGGCGCGGGCAGCCCCTTGCGCATCGGCCGGGATCAGCGCGGGCTGCGGGGTGAGGCGCTCGAGATAATCGAGGATCGCGCTCGAATCGGCCAGCCGAAAGCCGTCATGCTCGATCGCCGGGATCTTGCCGATCGGGCTCGCCGCCCGGAATGCGGCATCGTCCGATTGTGGCGCCACCGGCCGGTGCTGATAGCGGATACCCTTCTCGACCAATGCCACCAGGACTTTTCGCACGAAGGGCGAGAGGCTGCTGCCGTAGACGATCATGGTTGAATCCCCCGATGAACCGGCATCGCTCTTGAGCCGTTGCCGGCAGCGATGCAATCGGTGGCGATGTCATCGTTTCACGTCGACCAATTCGTCGTGTTCCACTCACGATCATCTTGATCTCGAGGCGTTCGAATTCTCAAACCGTTTGATGAGACGATCCCGTTTCAAACGAGATAGGCGGTCGATCCAGAATATACCGTCGAGTTGATCGATCTCATGCTGGATCACGGCGGCCGAAAAGCCGTCCGTCTCCTCCTCGTGGGCGGCGCCGTCGAGGTCGCGGTAGCTGAAGCGGATCCGGCTCGGCCTTGTGATGCGCTCGCGCACGCCGGGCATGCTGACGCTGCCCTCTTCATGCGGCGCGGTCTCCGGGGAGGCCCAGAGGATCACCGGGTTGACGTAGATGCGCAGATCCTCGTCCGGCGACGTACGGACCACCACGATCCGCGCGAGGATGCCGATATGCGGTGCCGTCAGGCCCATGGCGCTCACGGCGGAAAGCGTGTCCGCCACGTCGTCGGCCACGGCTTTCGTTTCGGGTCCGAACGCATCGATCGGTTGTGCCGGCAGTGAGAGTTTCGGGTCGGGGAACAGGACGAGAGGGCGGGCCGGCATGGTCGGTTGGTTCACCTGAAGCGATGCGAAATGCGTGCGGCTTGCATGGAAGGCGGGCGGCGCGGGTGGTCGTCGAGGGGCGATTAGGACCCGATCAGCCACGGATGCAAATGCGCTGGCGTGAAACCGAACCGCTCGCGCGCGCTTTGGACCTACCGATCCGTCGAGGCCGCCATGCTGTACGAACTTGCGACGCTCTCCTGCCCGTTGCTGGCGCTCGGCGAGGCTGGCGACGGCGTCCGGGCCTGGGTTGAGGACGGTGACGCGAAGGGACAGGTGATCGGCTGCTGGCGCACGGAGTTCGGCACGCTGGGGCGGATCATCGTGTTGCGCGGGTTCGAGGCGCCGGAAGACATGACGGCCGAGCGTCGGCGCGCCCTTCTCAGTGTCAACCCGTTTCATGCGGGACGCGTGGTGACCGCGCTGGAGATGGACAGCTACGCGCCGTTCCCCTTCCTACCGCCGATCCGCACCGGATATCGGGGTGGGGTCTATGAAGTCCGGACCTACCGCCTCAAGCCCGGCGGCCTGCCGGCAACGCTCGCGGGCTGGGAGGCGGCGATCGAGCCGGCCCGTCCGTATACCGAGCATCTCGTCGTGAACCTCTACGCCCTCGATGGCGCTCCGCGCATCACGCATATCTGGGCCTTCGCCAGCCTGGAGGAGCGGGCCGCATTGCGCGCCAACGCCTACGGCGCGGGTGTCTGGCCGCCGAAGGGCGGTCCCGGTCAGATCGCCGAAGCGACCTCGACGATCGCGCTGCCGCAGGGAGTCTCGCCGTTGAGCTGAGCCCGCAGTCTCGCAGGTTCGCGGCGCCATCGCGACCGGATGGCACGAAGGCCCGTCCCTGCGGGGGGCTTTCAGCCAGCCGTCAGCTCCACCGTCACCGGTACGTGATCGGACGGCTTGTCCAGGCCGCGCAGGTGCTTCTGCACGGCGGCCGAGACCAGACGGTCGGCGGCCTGCGGCGACAGCAGGAGGTGGTCGATGCGGATGCCGGCGTTCCGCTGCCAGCAGCCCGCCTGGTAGTCCCAGAAGGTGAAGAGCCCGTCGCGCGGATCGCAGGCGCGCAGGCCGTCGGTGTAGCCCTCGGCCAGGACGGCGCGGAACGCCGCCCGCGTTGCGGGGAGGAACAGCGCGTCGGAGCGCCACGCTTCCGGGTCGGCCGCGTCGGCGGGTTCCGGGATGACGTTGTAGTCGCCCGCGAGCACCACGGCGGTCTCGTCCTCCATGAGGGCGCGCGCGTGGATCCGCAGCCGTTCCATGAAGCCGAGCTTGTAGGGGTATTTCGGGCTGTCGACCGGATTGCCGTTCGGCAGGTAGATCGAGGCGACCCGCACCGGTCTGGTCTCGGCGCCGGAGATCAGCGCCTCGATGTAGCGCGATTGCTCATCGGATTCGTCGCCCGGAAGTCCGCGCCGGATCTCGCTTATCTCGAGCGGCGCCCGAACCAGCAGCGCCACGCCGTTATAGGCCTTCTGGCCCAGCGTCTCGACCGCGTACCCGGCACCCTCGACTTCGGCACGCGGGAACGCCTCGTCCTGACATTTCAGCTCCTGCAGGCAGACCACGTCGGGCTTCGCCTCGTCGAGGAAGCCGAGCAGATGCGGCAGCCTCTGCTTGATCGAGTTGACGTTCCAGGTCGTGATCCGCATCGCCTCGCTTCCCGGTCGCCGTCTGGAGCGCTCGCCGCCAAAGTTGGTCCCGGAGCGGCTGAAGCGTCATCCGCGCTTCGCGCCGCGCTGACAAGGCCATGGCGGCGCAAGATCGGGGCGATATAGACGCCAGGATGACGATGGGGTGGTTCGAGCCGGTCATGGCTTACTGCGAGCGGACCGGGCCGGAGGTCTGGGCCGAGCCGGTCAACGCGGCGTCGAACGCCGCCTTCCTGCTGGCCGCCGCGGCCGCGGCGCGCCGGGCCCGCGCCGCGCGGCCGCCGGACCGCGCGTGCCTGGGACTGGCTGGGCTGATCGCCGTCATCGGATGCGGATCGTTCCTGTTCCACACCCTGGCGGTGACCTGGGCGATGTATGCCGACATCATCCCGATCACGCTGTTCATCGTCGCCTACCTGGCGCTGGCGCTCCATCGCATCCTGCGGCTGCCGCGCATCCGGGTGGAGGCGGCGACTGCGGGCTTCGTCCTGTTCAGCTTCACCCTTGTCCCCACCCTCGACGGGCTGAGCGGGTCCGACATCTCCGCCCTGACCAACGGATCGATCGACTATGTTGCCGCGGCGCTCGCCCTGTTCACCGTGGCGGCGCTCGATCGGCCGGAGCACCGCTTCGTCGGCACCGGCCGGCGGCTCACGGAGATCGGCGTGCTGTTCCTGGTCTCGCTGACCGCCCGCACCCTCGACCGATCCGTCTGCGCGGCGCTGCCGACCGGCACGCACGCCCTCTGGAACGTACTCAATGCCGTCGTCCTCTACGCCCTGGTCGTCACGGCGGTCCGGCACCGCGACGCGGTCGAATGAGGGCGCGGGCGGTTTTGTTGCGGGCCGGACGGAATTCTTGCACAGATGCGCCGCATCGGTGACCCGGCTCATCGCGAGTCCCGTGCACGGAAGGAATCATGACAGTGAGCTACCGCATCGGCGTCGCCGGGCTCGGCACCGTCGGCGCGTCCGTCGTCCGGATGATCGCCCGCCGCCATGACACCTTGACCGCCTCCGGCCTCGACATCCGCGTCGCCGCTGTGTCGTCCCGTGACCGGACCCGCGACCGTGGCCTCGACCTGGCCGGCGTGACCTGGTTCGACGATCCGGTGGCGCTCGCCCGCTCCGGCGAGATCGACTGCGTGGTCGAGCTGATCGGTGGCGCCGAGGGGCCTGCCAAGGCCGTGGTCGAGGCGGCGCTGCAGGCCGGCAAGACCGTGGTGACCGCCAACAAGGCTCTGCTCGCCCGACACGGCGCGGCGCTGGCGGCGCTCGCCGAGACGAACGGCGTCGCGCTCGCCTACGAAGCCGCGGTAGCCGGCGGTATCCCGGTGATCAAGACCCTCCGCGAGGGCCTGCCCGGCAACGCCGTGGCGCGCGTCTACGGGATCCTCAACGGCACCTGCAACTACATCCTCAGCCGCATGGAGCGCGAGGGCCTGACTTTCGAGGCCTGTCTCAAGGACGCGCAGGCGCTGGGCTACGCCGAGGCGGACCCGACCTTCGACGTCGAGGGCTTCGATACCGCCCACAAGCTCGCGATCCTGACGAGCCTCGCCTACGGCACCGTCATCGACGCGGACGGCGTGTCGGTGGAGGGCATCTCTCGGGTGCAGCCCCTCGACCTGCGCATGGCCGACGAGCTCGGCTACCGGATCAAGTTGCTCGGCGTCGCCCAGGCTTCCGAGGCCGGGATCGAGCAGCGCGTCCACCCAACCATGGTCCCCAAATCTTCCGCGATCGCCCAGGTGATGGGCGTGACCAACGCGGTCACGATCGACGCCGACGCGGTCGGTGAGCTGACGCTGATCGGCCCGGGCGCCGGCGGCGAGGCGACGGCCTCCGCAGTGGTCGCCGACATCGCCGACGTGGCGCGCGGCATCGTCCGCCCGACCTTCGGGGTGCCGGCGGCGTCGATGCGCGCCAGCGAGCGGGTCGAGATGCAGCGGCACGAGGGCGGCTATTACATCCGGCTGACCGTACACGATCGCCCCGGCGTCGCCGCCGGCGTGGCCCAGCGGATGGCCGAGCGGGAGATCTCCCTGGAGAGCATCCTGCAGCGCCGCACCGAGAGCGCCGGGACGGATCCCCGCGGGCGTTCGGGCCGGCCGGTGCCGCTGGTGCTGATCACCTACGCGGCCACCGAGGGCAACATCCGCGATGCACTCGACGCGATCGGCGCCGACGGCCTGCTGGCCGAGCCGCCGCAGGTTATCCGCATCGAGCGTGAATAAGAGTGCACAAAGACTCGGCATATGCCGCAATGTTGATGCAAGATAGGTGATACTTTCGCGGCGCGCGTAGGCTGACAGGCGTTGGTCGACGACGATCAAACCGGGATCCGACTTCAAGATCGGACCCGGACAGAGGCAGGAAGCGATGGCCGTGGCCCCCAAGTCCGAACCGCGTGGCGTTCCGCGCACGCTCGCCCTCGAACTCGCCCGCGTCACGGAGCGTGCCGCCATCGCGGCGGCCCGGCTGCGGGGCAAGGGCGACGAGAAGGCCGCCGATCAAGCCGCTGTCGACGCGATGCGGGCGGAGCTCAACAGCCTGCCGATCCGCGGGACGGTGGTGATCGGTGAAGGCGAGCGTGACCAGGCTCCGATGCTGTTCATCGGCGAGCAGCTCGGCCAGGGGGAGGGACCCGAGGTCGACATCGCGGTCGATCCCCTCGAGGGCACGACCCTCTGCGCCAAGGACATGCCGGGTGCGATCGCCGTGATGGCCATGGCCGAGCGCGGCTCGCTGCTGGCCGCCCCCGACGTCTACATGCAGAAGATCGCCATCGGCCCCGGATACCGGCCCGGTCTGGTCGATCTCGACGCCAGCCCCGCCGACAACATCGCGGCGCTGGCCCGGGCCAAGGGCGTCGATCCCGATCAGATCACCGCGCTGATCCTCGACCGCCCCCGGCATGCGGGCTTGATCGCGGAAGTCCGCGCCGCGGGCGCCGCGGTGCGGCTGATCTCGGACGGCGACATCGCCGGCATCATCTTCACGGCGAGCCCGGGCGAGACCGGCATCGACATCTATCTCGGCACCGGTGCCGCCCCCGAGGGGGTGCTGGCGGCTGCAGCCATGCGGTGCATCGGCGGCCAGATGCAGGGACGGCTGATCCTGGACACGGCCGAGCGCCGCCGCCGCGCTGCCGAGATGGGCATCGACGACCTCAACCGAAAATACGATCTGGTGGATCTCGCCAGCGGCGACGTGATCGTGGCCGCCACAGGCGTGACCGACGGCGCGCTGCTCCGCGGCGTCCGCTTCCGGCCCGACCGGATCCAGACCGAGACGGTGGTCTACCGCTCGGAGGCCGGCACGGTCCGGCGGATCCTGGGGGAGCACCGCCGCACCCTGGCCTGACGCTGCCCCCCAAATCCGAAAAAATCAGTTCAGGACGACGACCTTCGAGCCGACGTTGACCCGGCTGAACAGGTCGATCGCGTCCTGGTTGATCATCCGGATGCAGCCCGAGGACACGCTCTTGCCGATCGAGAACGGCTCGAGGGTGCCGTGGATGCGGAACAGCGTGTCTTTGTTGCCCTGCCAGAGATACATGGCGCGCGCGCCCAGCGGGTTGCGCAGGCCGCCCGCGACGCCGAGGCCGCTCTGCAGCTTGTCGACCTCGCTGGCGAGCTTCGGGCTGCGGGCGATCATCTCCTTGGGCGGGTACCAATCCGGCCAGGCCTGCTTGGAATTGACCGTGGCGGTGCCGGACCACGAGAAGCCCTGCTTGCCGACGCCGACGCCGTAGCGGCGGGCGCGTCCGCCCTGCTCGACCAGGGTAAGTTGGTGGGCCCGCGGGTCCACGATGATCGTGCCCGGCTCGTAGGGGCCGTTATAGGCGATCTCCTGCCGGAGGTAGGCCGGGTTCATCTTCTTGTAGTTGAAGGCCTGGACCGGGAATACGTCGTCCGGGATCGGCCCATACGCCTTGGCGTAGTCGATCGGACCGTCGTCGGGCGCGCGCAGCACGGCCTTCGCCTTCGCCGCCTCGATCGGGGAGAGACCCTCGGCCGGTGGCGTTCCGGCGGCGCGCCGGGGCGGCGCGGTCGGATCGTCGAAATCCGGAGCGTAGACCGGGGCCGCCTGCGGCGCCGGGGCGGCCTGAGGAGCCGGGCGGACCACCGGCGGGCGGCCGGTATAGGGCAGGTAGCGGTCGCCGCGGCGGACGTAGAACGCGCCGTTCTGGTCCTGATAGAGCTGTCCGTCGTCGCCGAACCCATCGATCCCGGATTCGGCGACCGGGCCGCGACCTTGGGCTTGGGCAGTCGAGGCGAGCGCGAGGACGGTGAAGCCGGCCAGGAACAGGCGGCGGAACGGGGCGGACATGGCGCGGTTTTCCCTGGATGGCGCGGCGTCACCGGGAGCGTGCGGCGGCGCGCGATCGAGCAGGCCAGCACGAATACAAAGCCAAGCTCATTCCAGGCCTTAGCAAAGATCCTGCGGCATCGCCAAGTTGCATGCGTCCTCACCGGGTGAAGTCTGCTGTCGCCGCGTGTACTTCTCCGCACTTGTGTTGCGTTCCTGCCTCAACCGCCTGCCCCTCCGTTCACCCTGATGCAGGAACGGGCGGGACGAATCCGGTTCCGAGCGGCACCGGCCTTGCGCCGGTCAGCAACCTCCGGTTGATGCCAGCCACCGGCATTTTCGTCGGGCGAAGGGTCTTGGTCGTGCACGCGCGTGTTTTGGTGAGCGCTACAATTCTGATTGCGGCCCTGGTTGTCGGACCGAGCGCGCAGGCCCGCCGGGCCGCGACGGCGGAGCCGACCAAGGTCGCCGAGCCGGCCGGGACCTGGACGTCGGGGACCCAGCCCGAGCGCGAGTGCGGCCGCGCCCGTCGCAAGTTTTGGGTGCCCCAGGAGGGCTGGATCGTCCGTACCGTCGTTTCGTGCCGTTGAGGGGGCACCGCTGAGGCGCGCAGTTTCGCGGATCGCCCGATTCCGGGGCAGGGTTGCCCGGATCGACGCCAATGCTGCCGCCGGCCGAGATCGGGTTTTTTTAGGTCGGATGCGTTGCCGGACGGTCGTGACAGCACGCAAAGTCTCGTTCGCGCATAGCGCCCCACGCCACCTCATCCCGGGTGACGTGGGGCCAGCTGCGTCTCGCCTGTCAGTGCAAGCGCGGCGAAGCAACCGAGGAAAACACCCCGGTCCGGGATCGCGCTGGTGAGCTTCGCTGCGGTTTGAACGACGGCGTGGGCCGATTGAAGGCCGTACTGGCCAGAGCGATCTCAAGAACCCTATGGCGCCCCCTAAAAATTTGGCACGCATGCTGCATTGCCGAAGCGCCGCGCCCTGCTGCGGCGGCGGAGCAACGACGCTCCAAACAGCGGACGGTGCGAGTCCGGATCCCCGGCATGAGCGACCGCGTAGCGGTTCGCCTCACTTAGACGAGCACCAGCTATGGCCAGCTTCAAGACGGCGATGAAGTCGGGTCACCCCCCGACACTGTTTGCGGCGTTCCTCTACTTCGATTTCTGCTTCGCCATCTGGGTCCTGAACGGCGCCATGGGCCCGTTCATCACCGAGACCTACAAGCTGACGCCGGCCCAGACCGGGTTCATGATCTCGCTCCCGATCTTGGCCGGCGCGCTGATGCGCTTCCCACTCGGAATCCTCGCCCAGTATATCGGCCGGAAGAACGCTGCGATCACGGAGATGACCGTGATCATGATGGCGATGGCCTACGGCTTCTTCGCAGTCTCCTCGTACAACGATGTGCTCGCCATGGGCGTGCTGCTCGGCATCGCGGGCGCCTCCTTCGGCGTGGCTCTGTCCCTCGGCTCGGGCTGGTTCCCGCCTGAGCACAAGGGCTTGGCGATGGGCATCGCGGGGGCCGGCAATTCCGGAACCGTGCTGGCCGTGCTGTTCGCCCCGCCGCTGGCGCAGGCCTACGGCTGGCAGACCACTTACGCCTTCGCGGGCGTGGTGATGCTGATCCCGCTCGCGGTCATGATCGTGTTCGCCAAGGAGCCGCCGGATACCGCGCACCAGTCGTTCAAGGAGCACGTCTCCTGCTTGTTCACCAAGGACGGCTGGGCGTTCTCGCTGATCTACGTGATCACCTTCGGGGGCTTCGTCGGCCTGTCGAACTTCCTGCCGACCTTCTTCTACGAGCAGTTCTCGGTGACTAAGGTGGAGGCCGGCCGCCTGACCATGCTGGCGGCCTTCATGGGCTCGGGCATCCGGATCGTCGGCGGGTATTACGCCGACCGGATGGGCGGGATCGCGGTCCTGTCGGTGGTGCTGCTCGCGGCGATCGCGACCTTCCTGTCGCTGATGGCGACGCCCTCGCTCGCCGTGACCACGCTGCTGTTCATGCTCTGCTTCGCGGCGCTCGGTGCCGGCAACGGCGCCCTGTTCCAGCTCGTGCCCCTGCGCTGGCCGGCCAACACCGCCGTCGCAGGCTCGATGATTGGCGAGGTCGGGGCGCTCGGCGGCGCGATCCTGCCGAACGTCATGGGCCTCTCGAAGCAGTACACCGGCTCATTCTCGCTCGGCTTCGTCGGCTACGCGGTGTTCACGACCGCGGTGCTCGGATGCCTGATGCTGTGGCAGCGCAAGTGGGTCGGTAGCTGGGTCGGTCCGCGCGGCAAGGCGCTGGGCGGCGAGGCGGAGACCGGTCAGCTCCAGCCAGCGACGGTTTGACGGAACCGACACGATCCAGACCCGCAAACGTCCAACGGGAGCCGCAAGGCTCCCGTTTTTCGTTCGAGGCGCTCAAATTGAATTCGTGCTGGGTCCCCTCGACGCATGGTTGCCTTCCGGTGCAAGAGGCGTTTGAATAACGAATACCAAAATGCGCACGTCCCTCCGGACGGGGCGCGAGGCGACCGCGAAACGCGGCGTTTCCGAGGGAGGAATGGTCGATGTTGAAGCGCGTCAGCGCCACCAACGCCGTGCTCGGCCTGCTCTGCGTGATGTATTTCATCACGTATCTGGACCGCGTGAACATCGCGACCGCCGGCGCCGAGATCATCCGCGAATTCGGCATGTCGAAGACCGACTTCGGTCTGATCCTGTCGGCCTTCGCCTACCCGTACGCGATCTTCCAGGTGATCGGCGGCTCCGTCGGCGATAAGTTCGGGGCGCGGCGCACGCTGCTGGTCTGCGGTCTGGTCTGGGCCTCGGCCACGATCCTGACCGGTTTGGTCGGCGGCATCGTCAGCCTATTCCTGGCCCGCGTACTGCTCGGCTTCGGTGAGGGCGCGACCTTCCCGACCGCAACCCGGGCCATGCAGAACTGGACCGCGCCGGGCCGGCGCGGCTTCGCGCAGGGCATCACCCACGCCTTCGCTCGGCTCGGCAACGCCGTGGCGCCGCCGATCGTGGCGTTCCTGATGTACCATTTCGGATGGCGCACCAGCTTCGTGATCCTGGGCGGGGTCAGCTTCGTATGGGTGGTAATCTGGTACCTGTATTTCCGAGACGATCCGTCCGATCACCCGAAGATCACCGCCGATGAACTCGACGCGCTGCCGCCGCCGCGCAAGGTCGGCGCGAAGCAATCGGTGCCGTGGGGACCGCTTGCCCGGCGCATGCTGCCGGTGACGATCACGTATTTCTGCTACGGCTGGACCCTGTGGTTGTTCCTCGGCTGGCTTCCGAGCTTCTTCAAAGAGAATTACGGCCTTGACCTGAAGAACTCGGCCCTGTTCGCGTCGGGGGTCTTCTTCGCCGGCGTCGTCGGCGATACGGTCGGCGGCATGCTGAGCGACTCGATCCTCCATCGCACCGGCAACGTGAAGCTCGCGCGCCTGTCGGTGATCGTGGTCGGCTTCCTCGGCGCGGCCGCGAGCCTGGCGGGCGTGTTCCTCACCCGCGACCTGACCCTGGTGGCGCTGCTGCTGTCCTCCGGCTTCTTCTTCGCCGAGCTGGTGATCGGCCCGATCTGGTCGGTGCCGATGGACATCGCGCCGAAATATGCCGGCACCGCCAGCGGGCTGATGAACACCGGGTCGGCCATTGCGGCGATCGTCTCACCGATCGTGTTCGGGCTCATCGTCGACCTGACCGGGAGCTGGACATTACCGTTCGTCGGCTCGGTCGGTCTCTGCCTGCTTGGAGCGGCCCTCGCCTTCACGATGCATCCCGAGCGCGAGTTCGTGGACCCCGTCACCGGGCCGGTGGGTCCCGTGGCGCCCGCGCCGGCCGGGGAGTAGCGCCGCGATGGTGGAGACGACCGGACGGTCCGGGCCGCTCGCCGGCATGCGGGTGATCGAGCTGGCTCACATCATGGCCGGCCCGGTCTGCGGCCTGATGCTCGCCGACATGGGCGCGGAGGTCATCAAGGTCGAGAAGATGGACGGCGACGACACCCGCCGCACCGTCCCCCCGGCGCTCGAGGGCGAGAGCGCCGCCTACATGATGATGAACCGCGGCAAGCGCGGGCTGAGCCTCGATCTCAAGAACCCGGACGGATTGGACGTGCTGCGCCGGCTGCTCGGGACGGCCGACGCGCTGATCGAGAATTACCGCGGCGGCACCATGGAGCGCCTCGGCATTGGCTACGACACCCTGCGGCAGGAGTTTCCCGCACTGGTCTACTGCTCGCTCTCGGGCTTCGGCCGCACTGGACCCTATGCCGACCGCGCCGGGTTCGACTTGGTCGCGCAAGGGATGAGCGGTCTGATGTCGGTGACCGGGGAGGGCCCCGGCCGGCCGCCGATGAAATGCGGACCGCCGGTGACCGACATCACCGCCGGGATCCTGGCCGCCATGGGCGTGCTCGCGGCCTATGTGCACCGGCTGAAGACCGGACGGGGCCAAGCGGTCGACACCTCGCTGTTCGAGGCCGGGATCACCCACACTTACTGGCAGTCGGCCATCGCCATGGCCACCGGGATCGCCCCGGGGCCGATGGGCTCGGCCCATCCGCTGAACGCCCCCTACGAGGCGTTCGCGACCGCCGACGGATGGATCACCATCGGGGCGGCCAACCAGACCAACTGGCTGCGGATGCTCAAGGCGATCGACGCCGAGGCCCTGGCCGAGGATCCGCGCTTCGCCCTCAACCGCGACCGCATGGCCAACCGCCACGAACTCGCCGCCACCCTGGCGCCGATCTTTTCCGCGGAGACGTCGGAGGTCTGGCTCGGACGCCTCGAAGCCGGGGGCGTCCCGGCGGGGCCGGTGCTCGACGTCAACGCCATGCACCGGGACCCGCAGACGCTCGCCCGCGAGATGGTGGTGGAGGTCGAGCACAGCCGGGTCGGCCGCATGAAGACGCTCGGTCTGCCGGTGAAGTTTTCCGACACGCCCGGTCGGGTCCACGGACCTGCGCCGTTGCTCGGCGAGCATTCCCGAGCGATCCTGGGCGAGGCGGGCTACACCGCCGCCGAGATCGACGGCCTGATCGACAGGGGCGTGGTCCGCGAGACCGCGGCCTGAATCCTCCCCGACCCGGAGACGCAGCGATGAGTGCCACGCCCGCCACCGACGAGCTGCTGTTCACCACCGACGCGGCCGGGATCGCCCGGATCGTCCTCAATCGGCCGCAGGCGCGAAACGCGCTGACCTTCGCGATGTACCAGGGGCTGATCACCTGTTGCGATGCGATCGCCGCCGATCCGGCCGTGAAGGCGCTGATCATCACCGGTGCCGGCGACAAGGCCTTCGCGGCCGGCACCGACATCGCCCAGTTCCGCAGCTTCGAGACCGCCGAGGACGCGCTGGGCTACGAGCGCTTCATGGACCGGGTGCTCGGCGCCCTGGAACGGCTGCGGGTGCCGACCATCGCGGCGATCGCCGGCGCCTGCACGGGCGGCGGCGCCGCCATAGCGGCGGCCTGTGACCTGCGGATCGCCACACGCGACGCCCGATTCGGCTTCCCCATCGCCCGGACCCTCGGCAACTGCCTCAGCCAGGGTAATCTCAAGCGGCTCTCGGGGCTGATCGGTCCGGCGCGGGTGAAGGACATCATCTTCACCGCACGCCTCGTGGGCGCCGAGGAGGCGCTGTCCATCGGCCTCGTCGGCGAGGTGGTGGACGACCGCGCGGCGCTGACCGACCGCGTCGACGCCCTGGCACAGCTGCTCGCCGGCCACGCGCCGCTCACCATGCAGGCCACCAAGGAAGGCCTGCGCCGCCTCGCCGAGGAGGAGCCGACCGCCGATGGCGCGCCGCATCCCGGCGATGACCTGATCCTGCTGTGCTACATGAGCCAGGATTTTCGGGAGGGCATGGAGGCGTTCCTGGGCAAGCGCACGCCGGAATGGAGTGGCCGTTGAGCCCTTCGCTCACCCGGGCTCCTGGCAGACATCGACCCAGACGGCCCCGGTCAATTCGCCCATGCGGCCGGGGGTGATGCGCACGGCGCTGTTCGTGCTGCCGGCCGCCGGGACGACCTCGTCGAAGGCCCGGAGCGAGACGTCGCAATAGACCGGCAGCGGCGCGGCCAGCCCGAACGGGCAGACCCCGCCGACCGGGTGGCCCGTGAGCGCTTCGACCTCGCCGAGATCGAGCATCCGGACCTTGCCACCGAACACGGCCTTCGCCTTCCTGTTGTCGAGGCGCGCGTCGCCGCGGGTCACCACCAAGGCGACCTGATCGCCGATGCGGATCGAGAGCGTCTTGGCGATCTGAGCCGGGGCGACCCCGTGGCCGGCGGCGGCTTCCGCCACGGTCGCAGTGCGGGTGGACAGCTCGATGACCGCGATGTCGGGCGCCTTGTTGGCGAAGAACGCGCGGACCGTCTCAAGACTCATGAAGGTGTCCTTCGGGTAACGCAGGCCGTGGCGAGGACGGCCGATAGATCAGCGAAGCATCCGGAACACCCGCGTCGCCGTTCATAGAGGATGCGGGCGTGGCGGGGAAAGCGCTGCAGTTTGACCTGCAGCCAACTCCGCGCTGAATCGGGATGCGCCGCCGCGAAGCGACTATCTTTTGCGGCGGTTTGGGCGCAGGCTCATTGCATTACCGGAAGAGCGGCAACAGGCTCCGGTGACTGAGGACGGCATGTCCCCGCCTGTGATCGGCGGACGAAGACATGGCAAACCTCCTCGTATTCCCGGCCACCCCGTCCGGCGCGCCGACGACCTACCAGGCCTACCGGTTCTCCCCGAATGGCAGCGTCCGTTCGACCGTCCCGGTGGACGCCCTGGATGACGACGCGGCCGAGCGCCACGCCACCACCCTGCTAGACGGTCACCGCATCGAGCTCTGGGCCCGCGGGCGCTTCATCGCGCATGTCAAACCGTAGGCCATCGCTGCCGCGACCGCGCCGTCACGTCACCCGCCTCGAACCGAAGGATCGACAGCATGGCCTCCGAGAAGCAGCGTAGCAATCGTGAGACGAAGAAGCCCAAGAAGGCGGTGCCGAAGATGAATGCGGCGGCCCCGTCGCAGAAGAACCCCGTCTCGGCGGCCGTTAAGAAGTCCGAGGGACGCTGAATTCAGGCGGATCGGTTCGCGCGTGTCGGCATTGTACAACGCGCGATGCCGGCAGCGTTGCCAGACTTCAAAACCACGTCTGGCGAGATCGGATTTCGAGAGTTTTTAACCGACCGTGCACCGCGTTTCGGTGCGGTCGCCCACGGGCTTGCGCACCGGAAACCAGTGCGGGATCCCTCATCCCGAACAACGCTACGTCCTAAAACTCGGCCTCTTTGGGCCGCCACGCGCGGCCTTCTCCGTGCGGGCGAGGGGACCCGCGTTCCATCCCGCCCCCGTATTGCCCGGCCCGAGCGGCGGATCCGCCTGCGCGCACGGGAGAAGAGCCCCACCACGCTCTTTGGCTCATCCCCCCGAATCTTACGCGCTCTTAGCGGGAAGTCCTTCAGGATGACCTGAGCGGGCCGGCACAGCCTCCTCGAACACGCTCGGGACCCGCCGCCCCGCCTTCACCCCTTCAACGGTCGTGCCTGCAGGATCGCCGCCCGCACGAAGGGCCGCTTCAACTGCGTGCCGACATTGGCGCGCCCGACGAATTCCTGGGCACCGGGATGGCTGCGCACCGCCTTGACGAGGTTCAGCCGGTGGCCGCTGCGGAACCGGTAGGGCTCGCCCACCGCCCCGGCGAGGAACGCCTCGACGCTGGCGTCGATCTCGTCCTCGGCGATCACGTTCGCCGTGTGCAGCATCTGGATGGTCTGAAGGTCGGTCATCTCGAATAGATAGGGCAGCGGCGCCGGTCACACAGCGAAGGTTACCGGCACCGCCGTTTGTTGGGAAGTCCGGCGCTACCGCGTCGTCGCGAGGAGCAGGTCCGGCAGCCACATGGCGATCCCCGGCACCAGGCACAGGATCAGGATCGCCACCGCCATCAGGATCACGAAGGGCAGGGTGCCCCAGATGATGTCCGAGAGCGGGATGTCGGGGGCGATGTTCTTGATGACGAAGATGTTGAGGCCCACCGGCGGGTGGATCAGCCCCATCTCCATGGTGATGGTCATCACCACTCCGAACCACACCAGGTCGAAGCCCGCGGCCTTGAGGGGCGGCAGGATGATCGGGGCGGTCATCAGGATGATCGAGACCGGCGGCAGGAAGAAGCCGAGCACGATCACTAGGCCGAGGATCGTCACCAGCAGCACCCAGGGCGAGAGCTGCATCGCCACGATCGCGGCCGCGGCCGATTGCGACAGGTGCAGGTAGCTCATCACGTAGGCGTAGAGCAGCGACATGCCGATGATCAGCATCAGCATGGTCGATTCCCGCAACGTCGCGATCAGGATCGGGCTGACGTCCCGGAACCGCCACACGCCGTAGATCGCGGCGATCAGTCCGAGCGCCAGCAGGCCGCCGAGACCGGCCGTCTCCGAGGGCGTGGCGTAGCCGCCGTAGAGCGCCACCATCACGCCGGTGAGCAGGACCACGAACGGCAGCACCCGCGGCAACGTCGAGAAGCGCTGGGCCATGCTGTATTGTTCGTCGGCCAGGATCGGCGAGGCCGGTCCGCCGCGCTCCAGCACCGCCTTGGCGGCGGTGAATTCCGACCGGAACCGGTACATCGCCCAAGTGGCGAACAGGGCGACCAGCAACAGCCCCGGTCCGATCCCGGCCAGGAACAGGCGCCCAAGGGATTGCTCCGAGGCGACCGCGTACAGGATCATGGTGATCGAGGGCGGCAGCAGGATCCCGAGGGTCCCGCCGGCCGCGATGATCCCGGCGGCGAAGCCCGGCGAGTACCCGCGCTTGCGCATCTCCGGAATGCCGGCGGAGCCGATCGCCGAGCAGGTCGCCGGGCTCGAGCCCGCCATGGCGGCGAACAACGCGCAGGCGAAGACGTTGGCGATGCCGAGGCCGCCGGGGATGCGATGCATCCAGGCATGCATCGCCGAATAGAGGTCCTGGCCCGCCCGGGACCGCCCGATCGCCGCGCCCTTCAGGATGAACAGCGGGATCGACAGCAGGGTGATCGAGGCCATCTCCTCGTAGACGTTCTGCGCGACCGTATCGAGGGAGGCGCTCGGCATGAACGCGACCATGAAGGCCAGCGCCACAGCGCCGAGCGCGAACGCGATGGGGATGCCCGACAGCATCGCCCCGAGGGTGGCTCCCGCATACAGGAAGCCGATCGCCGCCGTGCTCATCACTTGACCCTCGCGTCGACCGTCCGGCCCATCGGATCGGGCCCCTGCGGGGTGACCGCGGGCGCGTCGCGCATATCCTTGTTGACGTCGGCGCCGATGCCGATCTTCGGCTTGGCCCAGCCCGCCGCCCGCGGCCCGTAGAGCAGAGCCTCGGCGATCTGCAGGACGAATTGCAGGCACAGCAGGCTCATGCCGGCGGCCATCAGCGTGTAGGGGATCCAGAGCGGGGGCCCCCAGGTCGATTGCGAGGTCTGGCCGTCGATCCAGGCCTCGTGGTCGAGGGACCAGCTCTTCCAGGCGAAGAACAGGCAGAACATCAGGCTGATCACGTCTACCAGCAGCAGCCGGACCCGGTTGACCGCCGGCGGCAGCAGCCCGGTCAGCGCCTCGATCGCGACGTGACCGCGCTTGGCCTGGACCCCGGCGGCGGAGAAGAAGGTCGCCCCGACGATCAGGAAGACCGCCATCTCGTCCTGCCAGTCGGTGGGCTCCTTCAGGAGGTAGCGGACAACGACGCTGTGGCTCAGCACTAGGCAGGCGCCAACGAGGCAGAGGCCGCCGAGGCCGAGGATCACGCGGTTGATGCCGCGCAGCGCCCGGTCGAACAGGCCGAGCAGGCCGGGAAGGCGCGGCTCCTCTGCGCCCTTGCCGTCCGGGATCGCGGTGGCGGCGTCGAAGCCGTGGCTCACGCGACCTGCTCCGCCAGCTTCAGCAACTCCGCGCAGCTCGCGTTGCGGCCGGCATAGTCCTTCCAGGCGGTCTCCCGGGCGAGTTCGCGCCACTGGCTCAGCGACTGCTCGTCGAGCTGCGAGACCTTGGCGCCGGCCTTGGAGAAGATCGCCTCCACCCGGGTGTCATCCTCCTTCGCGCCGGCCTGCCCGAAGGATTCGAGCTCGGCACCGACAGCCATGATCAGGTCCTGCTGGTCCTTCGGCAGGCCGGAGAACACCGTCTTGGACATCATGATCGGCTCGAGCATGAACCAGTAGGAGCGCTCACGGCCCGAGGTCAGCGCCTTCGCGAGCTCCTCCAGGCGGAACGAGATCAGGCTGGTGGACGAGGTGATCACCGCGTCACAGGCCCCGGTCTGCATCGCAGCGTAGGATTCGTTCGACGGGATCGACAGGGTGGCGGCACCGGCCTGCTTCATCATCAGGTCCATCTCGCGGGAGCCGCCGCGGACCTTCATGCCCTTGGCGTCGGCCGGCGCGATCAGCCCCCGCTCGCGGCTGGCGACACCGCCGGCCTGCCAGACCCAGGAGACCAGCACGATCCCCTTGGACTCCAGCAGCTCTGTGAGCTTGCGGCCCACCGGCGCCGACTTCCATGCCAGAGCCTGCGCGTAGGAGGTCACGAGCGCCGGCATCAGGCCGATGTTCAGCTCCGCGATCTCGCCGCCCGCGTAGGGGCTCGGGTAGAGCGACATGTCGAGCGCGCCCTTGCGCATGGCGCCGAACTGGGCGTTCGTCTTCATCAGCGAGGAGCCCGGATAGACCTGAACCTCCAGCGCGCCCTTCGAGCGCTCGCCGACCGCCTGGGCGAATTTCCGGCACATCCGGTCCCGGAAATCGCCCTCGTCGATGGTCCCGCCCGGGAACTGGTGGGACAGCTTCAGGACGGTCGCGGCTTGCGCGGCGCCGAGGCCGAATCTCAGGATGGCGGGCGCCGCGAGGGCGGCTGCAACCAGCGAACGACGTGTTGGCGTCATGGCGTTCTCCCGCACCGCACACTTGGCGGCATCAATTTTGTGCGTCGCAATACTAATATGCTGCGCTTGTATGCACGAAAGACGCTCTTGTATATTTTGTCAACACTGAAGCATATGTGACTGGCGGAACGTCGGCCGGTGTTTCAGGAAGCCGAGGCAGGCAGCGTCCATGGTCGGCGCAGAGGGACCGGAGGGATGAGTCACGCCCAGCGCCTGAGGCAGCGGATCGAGGACGAGATCGTCTCGGGCGATCTCGCGCTCGGGTCGCGCCTCGATGAGAACCAGCTGGCTTTGCGCTTCGGCGTCTCGCGCACGCCGATCCGGGAGGCGTTGCTGCAACTGGCGGCGACCGGCCTGGTCCAGGCCAAGCCGCGGCGGGGCGCCATCGTGAGCGCGCCGGAGCCATATCTCCTGCTTGCGATGTTCGAGGCCATGGCGGAGATCGAGGCGGCCTGCGGCCGTCTCGCCGCCCGGCGCCTGGTCCCCGAGGATTCGGAGGCCCTGCAGGCGGCGCTCGCCGGCTGCAAGGCAGCGATGGCCCAGGAAGATACCGAGAGCTACTACGCCGAGAATTACGTGTTCCATACGGTGGTCTACCGGGCGAGCCGCAACGCCTTCCTGGCCGAGCAGGCCCTATCGCTGCACCGTCGGCTTGCGCCCTACCGCAGGTTGCAACTACGGGTCCGGCAGCGGCTTCCGCAATCGTTGGCCGAGCATGAGGGGATCGTGGCCGCGATCATGGCCGGCGACGAAGTCGCGGCGGCCGAAGCCCTGCGCAGCCACGTCATCGTCCAGGGCGACCGCTTCACAGATCTGTTGGCCGGACTCCGGACGCCGAGCGCCGCCTGAGCGTGCCGGGTGGACAGCTTAACCGTAAACCCCGGCGAGGATTGCTTAGCTTGCCGATCCGACTCGACTAGAAGTTGAGCTATCGGCATGTTCGTCCCGAGAAATCGGGGAAGGTCATGCTGAAGGACATCGTGAGAAGCGCCGGGCGCCGGGCCGGACTCGACATCTTCCGGGCAAGCACCGAGCCGTTCCGCTGGAGCCATACGGTCCACGATTACCACCCGGTGGTGCCGTCCTCCCGCTGGACGCCCGGAAGCGCGCCACACGGCCAGCTCCGATCGGTCCTGGCCCGGGAGAGCGCAGCCTACGACGCGTTCCTGACGGCATTGGAAGCGCAGGCCGACCTGCTCCACAGCGTCCCCCACGATCCCGCCATCGGCGATCCGGCGACGCCGCACTGGAACAACACCTGGTTCACGGCCCTCGACGCGGCCGCCCTGATGACGATGCTCGCCTGGAAGCGACCGGCCCGCTACCTCGAGATCGGGTCCGGCTGCTCCACGTGCTTTGCCCGCTACACGATCGATGCGCTGACATTGCCGACCGCGATCACCTCGATCGACCCGATGCCCCGCCGCGAGATCGATGCGCTCTGCGACACGACGCTTCGCACGCCCCTCGAAGGCTGCGACCTCCGGATCTTCGAAGAGTTGCGCGCCGGGGACATCGTTTTCTTCGACGGATCACACAGATCCTTCGCCAATTCCGACGTGACGGTGTTCTTCTTCGAAGTCATGCCCCGGCTCGCCCCGGGCGTGATCGTGCAGATCCACGACATCTTCATCCCGGACGACTACCCGGCCGCGTGGAACTGCCGACTGTACAACGAGCAGTACCTGCTCGCCGCCATGCTGATGTGCGGGGCGCCGCCGTTCCGGGTGACCGCCCCGGTGATGTATCTCTGCCAGGATCCGGCGACGAGCGCCCGGGTGGAGGCGGTCTTCGCCGCCCGCGGGCCGGGGCCCGGCATCCCGTTCCTCTATCCCAACGATTCCCGCACCCCGGGCGCCTCGTTCTGGTTCGAGATGACGGCTCAGTCGACCTCGACCACCCCGTAATTGGCTGCGATCACGGACTTTTTCCCGCGGATGTGCTCGCGCATCAGGGTCGCGAGGGCGGTGCCGTCCCGGGCGCGCAGCAACGCGATCATGCGCTCGTGCTCCGACACCGCCCGGGCCCACTGGTCCGGGGTCTGCCGGGCGGAGTAGCGCGATCGCTGGATCCGGCCGGACAGGCTCTCGTAGATGTTGGCGAGGACGGTGTTGCGGCTCGCCGCCATGATGCCTTCGTGGATCTGCCGATTGCGGCTGAAATATCCAGCCTCGTCACCCGCCTTCCAGGCCGCCACCATCGCTTCGTGGTCGGCCTCGATCGCGTCGATCTCGGAATCCGAGATCGTCCGGCAGGCGAGATCGCCCGCAGTGGCTTCGAGCCCGGCGATCACCTCCATCATCTCCTCGAGTTCGGTCTCTGAGATGCTGGCGACGCGCGCCCCGCGGTTGGGGAGGAGTTCGAGCAAGCCCTCGGTCGCGAGGATCTTGATCGCCTCCCGCAGGGGCGTGCGCGAGATCCCGAAACGCTCCGTCAGTTCGCCTTCGTTGATCCGCGCCTTCGGCTCCATCTCTCCGGAGCGGATCAGTTCGCGCATCCGGTCCGCCACCTCGTCGTGAAGATAGCGGCGGCTGATCCCGATGCCGGGGTCGATCTTGTTCATGGGCCCACGGTGCACGCACGGTCAAAGCAACCTATGTGCATGTGTAGGTGCCCGGCAATTCAGTGTCGAGGCGGCGGGGCATGCACGAGCGCGTCATCGAGGAGGCGGGCCACGTGTTCCGCGCGCAGGCCGAGGCCGTCGTGGATCTGGTGACGGCAGCTCGTTCCATCGGCCACCACGATGTCGCCGGGCCCGGCCGCGCGCAGGGCGGGGAAGAGGGACAGCTCGGCCATCGCGAAGGAGGTCTCGATCGTCTCGGCACCGTAGCCGAACGCCCCGGCCATCCCGCAGCAGCTCGATTCGATGACCCGGACATCGAGGCCGGGCACGCTTCGCAGCACCGTTTCCACCGAGCCCATCACGCCGAAAGATTTCTGGTGACAATGCCCGTGCAGGTGCGCGATGCGGCCCCCCTGGTCGGCAAGCGGCAGCGTGATCCGCCCGGCCGCCAAGTCTCCGGCCAACAGCTCCTCGAAGAGGAACGATTGCCGGGCCAACAGAGCGGCCTGGTCTCCCGGCAGCAACGCGGAAAACTCGTCCCGGAAGGTCAGCAGGCAGGACGGCTCCAGGCCGACCACGCGGGCGCCGGCCTGGATAAACGGCAGGAGCGTGTCCAGGGTCCGGCGTGCCTCGGCGCGGGCGCGGTCGGTCTGGCCGGAGGCGAGCCAGGTCCGACCGCAGCAGAGCGGGCGCCGCCCCCGGGTCGGATAGACCCGGTGGAGCCGGTATCCCGCCACCCGGAGCACCCGCTCGGCCGCCTCCAGGTTCTCCCGCTCGAAGGCGCGGTTGAAGGTGTCGCCGAACAGGATGATGTCGCGGAAATCGCCCGTCACGTCGCCGGGATGCGCCGCCTCGCCCTGCTCGCTCCAGGGGCGCCGCCAGCGCGGCAGCGACCGCTTGGCCGAGAGACCGACCATCCGCTCCGAGAGGGCCGCCAGCGCCGGGTGCCGATCGCGCAGGTTGAGAAGCGGTGCGAGCTTGGCGGCGATCCCGGCATAATGCGGCATCAGGCCGATCAGCCGGTCGCGCAGGGGCAGCCCGTGTCGGGCGTGGTAGTGGTGCAGGAACTCCACTTTCATCTTGGCCATGTCGACCCCGGTCGGGCATTCCCGCCGGCAGGCCTTGCAGGAGACGCACAGGTCGAGGGTGCGCTTCATCGCCTTGCTGGTGAAGGCGTCGGGCCCGAGCTGACCCGAGATGGCGAGGCGCAGGGAATTGGCCCGGCCGCGGGTGAGGTGCTCCTCCTCGCGGGTCGCCCGGTAGGACGGGCACATCGCCCCACCGGCAAGCTTCCGGCAGGTGCCGTTGTTGTTGCACATCTCGACCGCCGAGCCGAAGCCGCCCCAGTCCGACCAGTCGAGGGCGGGCTTCACGGGCTCGGTCACAGCGTAGTCGGGCTTGAACCGGAACAGGCTCCGGTCGTCCATGCTCAGCGGCCGGACGATCTTGCCGGGATTGAGCCGGTTCTCGGGGTCGAACGCGTCCTTCACCGTCTCGAACGCGCCGGTCAGGACCGGTCCGAACAGCGGCGCGATGTATTCCGAGCGTGAGATGCCGTCGCCGTGCTCGCCGGAATAGGAACCCTTGTACCGGCGCACCAGGTCGGAGGTCTCCTCCGCGATGGCGCGCATGCGCGTCACGTCGCCCCCGTCCTTCATGTCCAGGATCGGTCGGACATGGAGGCAGCCTACGGAGGCGTGGGCATACCAGGTGCCGCGGGTACCGTGCTTGGTGAACACCGCGGTGACCGCATCGGTGTAGTCGGCGAGGTGCTCCAGCGGCACCGCGCAATCCTCGATGAACGAGACCGGCTTCGCGTCGCCCTTCATCGACATAATGATGTTGAGGCAGGCCTCGCGCACCTCCCACACGGAGCGCTGGCGCGCCGGCTCCAGGATCTCCACGACGGCATCGGCATGGCCATGGTCGGCCATGCAGGCGTCCAGGCGCTTCAGGTCGCGCTTCAGGGCAGCGAGGTCGTCCCCGGCGAACTCCGCGAGCAGCAGGCAGTTCGGCTTGCCGCGGGTGATGTCAGCCAGCGTCGCGCGGAACAGCGGGATGTCGGCGCCGAGCACCAGCACGTTGTTGTCGACCAACTCGACCGCCACCGGATCGAGCGCCACGATGTGCTGGGTCGTCTCCATGGCGGCCCGGAACGACGGAAAGTGGCAGACGCCCATCACCCGGTGCGCGGGCAGGCGCGACAGCTTGAGGGTGACCGAGGTCGTCGCGGCGAGCGTCCCTTCCGAGCCGACCAGCAGATGCGCGAGGTTCGGGCGCGGCTCGATCAGCGCGTCGAGGTTGTATCCGCCCACACGCCGCTGGACCTTCGGATAGCGGGCTTCAATCTCGTCGCGATGGCTCTCGGCCAGCGCGCGCATGCGCCCCGCCAAGGCTTCCGCGTGGCTGGCGCCCGTGACACCGGTGGCCGCGTTGCCGGTGAGGCCGAAGCCGAACGCCTCGCCGCCGAGAAGCAGGGCGTCGATCGCCAGGACGTTGTCGCTCATCTTGCCGTAGCGCAGCGAGCGGGCGCCGCAGGAGTTGTTGCCGGCCATGCCGCCGATGGTGCAGCGGGTCGCCGTCGAGGGCTCCACCGGGAAGAACCAGCCGTCCGCCTTCACGCGGGTGTTGAGCCGCTCCAGCACCATGCCGGGTTCGACGGTGATCGTGCCGGCCTCGGGGTCGTAGGCGCGGACGCCGTTGAAGTGGCGCGAGCAATCGACGACGAGGCCGGAGCCGATCGGCTGCCCGTTCTGAGAGGTGCCGCCGCCCCGCAGGATCACCGGGGCGCCGTGATCGGCGGCGATCCGCAGCGTCGCAGCGATATCCGCGGCCGAGCGCGGCAGCACCACGCCGGCGGGCATGATCTGGTAGATCGACGCGTCGGTGCTGTAGCGGCCGCGGGTGAACGCATCGAACCGCGCTTCGCCCTGAAGTTGCTCGGCGAGTTTGCGCGCCATTCCGCCATCCAGGCGTGCCGCCGCCCGCGGCGATGCCGCAGTTCGAGCCTTGGCTTGCGTCACGGCCGATCCCTCCCGAAGGCGCGTCCCCGCCCATGGAGCGATCGTATTCAAAATTCACGAGAGAGGGAACGGCTGGTTGAGGGAGAGGCCTTTAGGCACACCCTGCCGATATCGCTGTCTACGGATCGATTGGATGCCCCGGCATCCACCGCGTCACCTCGGGGCCGCTTGGCGGAGCCCTGGGTCCATAACCACCAACGGCGCAGCAACTTGCACGGTTGGTGTTTCTGGATTCCGGGCTCGCCTGCGGCGCCCCGGAATGACATTGTGAATATTCGTTTCGACGGAGCGGAAAAGATCTACGAGAACACAGTTTTAATTAAACGCCTCGTCCCGCGTACCGCCGCCCCTTTTTTGCGTATCAAGCCGTCATCGCTCGATCTTGGCGGCAAGTGACGTCAATGGTTATCCCGCGGGACGCCCGACGCCTGCGCCACCTTCTGGAACTTCACGGCACCCTTCAGCACCATGCCTTCGTCGAGCTGCGCCACCTGGTCGCGGTAGATCTCTTGCCAGGGCGTTTGCGTCGCCGGGAACGGGAAACCGCCCCGGGACGCCAGGTCGGCGCGGCGGCGGGCGAGTTCCTCGGCCGGGAGCAGGATGTCGGCCCGGCGCGTGTTGAGGTCGATGCGGACCCGGTCGCCGGATTGCAGCAGCGCCAGGCCGCCGCCCACCGCCGCCTCGGGCGAGGCGTTGAGGATCGCGGGCGTTCCCGAGGTTCCGGATTGGCGGCCGTCGCCGATACAGGGGAGGGAGGTCACGCCGCGGCGGATCAGTTCCCCCGGCGGCTGCATGTTCACCACCTCGGCGGCGCCGGGATATCCCACCGGACCGGCGCCGCGCATGATCAGGACGGTGTTCTCGTCGATCCCGAGCGACGGGTCGTCGATGCGGTGGTGATAATCCTCCGGCCCGTCGAACACGACGACGGGGCCCTCGAACGCCATCGGGTCCTCGGGGTTGCGCAGGTAGCGGGCGGCGAATTCCTCCGAGATCACGCAGGTCTTCATGATCGCGGAATCGAACAGGCTGCCCTTGAGGTTGAGGAAGCCCGCCCGCTCCATCAGCGGTGTCGCGTAGGCCCGGATCACGTCGCGGTTCCAGCTGTGCCGCCCGCGATAATTCTCGCCGACGGTGAAGCCGTTGCAGGTCGGGGCCTCGGTGTGGACCTTCCCGGCGTCGATCAGCTCGGCGAACACGGCGGGCAGGCCGCCCGCCCGGAAATACTCCTCGCCGAGCCAGCGGCCGGCGGGCTGCATGTCGACCAGCAGCGGGATCTCGAAGCCGACCCGCTCCCAGTCGTCGCAGGAGAGCGGCACGCCGATATGCTTGGCGATGGCGTTGATGTGGATCGGCGCATTGGTCGAGCCGCCGATGGCGGCGTTGGCCACGATGGCGTTCTCGAACGCCTCCCGGGTCAGGATGTCGGACGGCTTGAGGTCCTCCCAGACCATGTCGACGATGCGCAACCCGGTGGCGTAGGCGGCCTGCCCGCGCTCGCGATAGGGGGCGGGGATCGCCGACGAGCCGGGCAGGGCGAGGCCCAGTGCCTCGGCCAGCGCGTTCATGGTCGAGGCGGTGCCCATGGTGTTGCAATGGCCCGTGGACGGGGCCGACGAGCCGACGATGTCCATGAACTGCTGGAAGTCGATATCGCCGGCGGCATGCCGCTCGCGGGTCTTCCAGACGATCGTGCCCGAGCCGGTCAGCTCCTTCTGGAAGTAGCCGTTGAGCATCGGCCCGACATTGAGTGAGATCGCCGGGATGTTCACGGTGGCGGCGGCCATCAGGCAGGCCGGCATGGTTTTGTCGCAACCGGTCAGCAGCACGACGCCGTCCAGCGGATAGCCGTACAGGACTTCGACCAGCGACAGGTAGGCGAGATTCCGGTCGAGGGAGGCGGTCGGCCGCTTGCCGGTTTCTTGGATCGGGTGACACGGAAATTCGAAGGCGACGCCCCCGGCCGCCGTGATGCCGTCGCGCACGCGCTTGGCCAGTTCCAGATGGTGCCGGTTGCATGGAGACAGGTCGGAGCCCGTCTGGGCGATCCCGATCAGCGGCTTGCCCGAGCGCAGCTCCGCGGGCGTGAGCCCGAAATTCAGGTAGCGCTCCAGGTACAGCGCGGTCATGCCCGGATTGTGCGGATTGTCGAACCACGCCTTCGAGCGCAGGTCGGCGGGAGATACGCGGCGCTTCTCGCTCATGGTCGAATCCTCAGATCGTCATGCCACCGTCGATGGAATAGCTCTGGCCGGTCACGAAGGCGGCCTCGTCGCTCGCCAAGAACACCACCAGCGGGGCGATCTCCTCGGCCGTCGCCAGCCGACCCATGGGCTGGCGGGCGATGAAGGCCTTGCGGGCCTCCACGGGATCGTCGAACGCGTTGATCCGGTCCGCAAGCGAGGGCGTGTCGACGGTGCCGGGGCAGATGCAGTTGCAGCGGATGCCGCGGCCCACGTAATCCGCCGCCACCGACTTGGTCAGGCCGATCACCGCGGCCTTGGTCAGCCCGTAGACGAAGCGGTTCGGTAGCCCACGCAGGGAGCCGGCGACGCTCGCCATGTTGACGATACTTCCGGCGCCAGCCTGGAGCATCCGTGGCAGGACCGCGCGGATCGTCCAGAACTGCGACCGGACGTTGAGATTCACCGCGAAGTCGAAATCCGCGTCGCTGGCATCGAGCACCGTGCCGGCATGGACGTAGCCCGCGCAGTTGAACAGCACGTCGATCCGGTCCAGCCCGCCGGCCACGGCCTCGATCTGCGCCCGGTCGAGCACGTCGAGGGGCGCGGTGGTGACGTTGGGTACGCCCTCGAAGGTTCCGAGTGCGTCGGCCCGGACGTCGGTGGCCAGCACCTGCGCGCCCTCGCGCGCCAGCGCCAGGACGCTCGCCCGGCCGATGCCCTGACCTCCGGCCGTCACCAATGCTGTCTTGCCCGCGAGACGCATGCGCCCGTTCCTCCCGTTCGCGCGGTCATGGTGCCGCCTGTTCGCCAATCTGCCGTGATCCGATCCGCGGCGTAAACCGTGCCGCAGGGGTTCAGGACAACATCCGCGTGTCGCCGTCGATGGCGATCGCCTGCCCGGAGATCGTCCGGCCCCGCGGCGAGCACAGCAGCAGGATCTGGTCGGCGAGCTGCCGGGCCGTGACGTAGTCCTTCACCGACACGAACGAGAAGGCGCGCGCCTCCATCTCGGCAAAGCTCGTGCCCTGCTGCTGCGCCTTGGCCTCGAGGACCCGGCGCTGCCGGTCGCCGGCCACCAGCCCGGGTAGGATCGCGTTCACCCGGATGCCCGCCTCGCCCAGCTCGATCGCGAGGGACTTGGTGAAGCCGATCACGCCCCATTTCGCCGCCGCGTAGGGGCTGCGCAGGCCGAAGCCGAACTTTCCGGCCGCCGATGACAGGTTGACGATCGAGCCGTTGCTGCTCGCGCGCAGGTGGAGCACCGCAAGGCGCGCGCAGTTGAACTGGCTGGTCAGGCAGACCGTCAGGCAGCGGTCCCATTCCTCCGGGGCGATCTCCTCGACACGCCCGGTCGGCCCGGCGATGCCGGCGTTGTTGACGAGCACGTCGAGGCCGCCGAGATGCTCAACCGCTGCCGCCATCATGGTGCCGACCGCGTCCCGGTCGGCGACGTCGGTCCGGCAGCGCCCGACCGCCCCGGGAAGGGCGGCCAGGGCCTCCTGGTCGATGTCGCAGGCGAAGACCCGCGCGCCTTCCTCGAGGAAGGCGTCGACGATGCCGCGTCCGATTCCAGCGGCGCCCGCGGTCACGAGCACGCGCAGGCCGGCGATTCCGAGATCCATGGTCGTTCCTCCCGTCCAGGCATCGCTTCAGAGGCGTTCGTCGCCTTTTGGATGAAGCCGATGCGCACCAAAACTATGCGTCCCGCAGCCCTCCGCGGGATAGGATGAAGTCGGCCGCCTCGCGAATGTCCGCGGCCAGGGCGGCGGCGGCAGCGGCACCGTCCCGCGCCTCGATCGCCGCCAGCGCCTCGGCATGCCGGCGCAGGGCGAACCCCTGGAGCAGTCGTTCCGGATGTGCGCGCAGGTCCAGGTTGATGACCGGGCCGGCCTTCAGCCACAGCCGGGCGATGATCGCGTGCAGAGGCTCCAGTCCGCAGGCCGCGTAGATCGCGAAGTGCAGGTCGCGGTTGAGCCGGACGGCCAGGGTGCTGTCCGGCTGCGCGGATGCGGCCTCCCGGCGGAACGCGGCCTCGGCCCGTCGGATCGCGCCGAGTTCCGGTTCGCTCCGGCGCTCCGCGGCGCGCGCCGCGGCCATGCCCTCGACGGCCATGCGGGTCTCGGCCAGCGCCTGGAAATCCTGCGCCGTCATGATCGGCACCCGGATCGCCCGGGTCGGGGCCACCTCCAGGACGCCGTCGGCGACGAGGCGGCTCACCGCCTCGCGCACCGGCATCACGGAGACGCCGAGCGCCGCCGCGCTCTGGCGCAGGGACAACCGGTCGCCGGGAGCGAGTCGGCCGGACGCAAGCAGTTCCGATAGGGCCTCGTACGCGGTGTCGGCGAGGGTGCGCCGCTCGAGCTGGGGTAATTCGGCCAGGGCCGACATGGAACTCATGTGCCGACACTAGACGGATCTGGCACTATCGCGCTAGTGATCTGTGATCACAGTTTGGGTGAGGGCCGTCAGAGCCCATCAAGAATGCCCGGCTGGAGGAAACGCACGGGAGCGGAACGATGACGGATCGGTTCGGGGATTCTCTCTCTCGCCGCGGCCTGCTGCGAGCCGGCGGCGCGGCTCTCATCGCACCGGCGCTCGCCAGCCCGGCCTTGTCCCAGGGGCAGGCGGACGTGGTCCGGATCGGCCACCTGACCCCCCGTACCGGCTTCCTCGGGCCCCTGGGCGAGTTCGCCGTTCAGGCCGCGCAGCTCGCCGTCGAGGAGATCAACGCCGCCGGCGGCATCGCCGGCCGGAAGGTCGAGCTGCTGGCCGAAGACAGCGTCAATCCGCAGACCGCGTCGGCCAAGGCCGAGCGCATGGTCCAGCGCGACCGCGTCGCCTGCCTGGTCGGCGAGATCAACTCCGCCTCGGCTCTGGCGATCAGCCAGGTGGCGCAGCGCGAGAAGGTGCTGTTCATCAACACCGGCGCGAACTCGGACGCGCTGCGCGGTTCCGACTGCAAGCGCTACCTGTTCCACGTGGAGGCGCAGAACACCATGATGGTCCGCGCGGCGGGCCGGGCGCTGGTGGAGAAGGGCCTGATCAAGGGCAAGAAGGTCTACGCGCTGACCGCCGACTACGCGTTCGGTCACGACCTCCTCAAGCAGGCCAAGAAGTTCTTCACCGCGAACGAGGCGACGCTTGCGGGCGAGGATCTGATCCCCACCGAACTCACCGACTTCTCGCCGTTCCTGCTCAAGCTGCGCCAGAGCCGGCCGGACCTCGTGATTTGCAACCTCGCGGGCGCGCAGATCACCAATTTCCTCAAGCAGTACAGCGAGTTCGGATTGCCGTTTCCGGTCGCCGGCTTCGGCTTCGATACGGCGTTGGCCTGGGGCGCGGGCCCCGGCAACTTCCTCGGCACATGGCCGGTGGTGTGGCATCATCAGATCGATTCGCCCTCTGCCAAAGCATTCGTGACGGCCTTCCGGGCCAAGTACAAGAAGCCGCCGGAGAACCAGGGCTGGGGCGACTACACGGCGATGAAGATCGTCGCCCAATCCATGAACGCGCTGAAGTCGACCGATTCCACCAAGATCGTGGAATACCTGGAGAAGGGCGCGACCTTCGACATCGCCAAGACCCGGGAGGGCTATTTCCGTCCCTGGGACCACGAGCTGATGCAGGAGATGTACGCGATCACCGCGCTCCCGGCGGACCAGGTGAAGAACCCCTACGACATCTTCACGGCGACCGGGCCGCTGCCCGGTTCCGGCGAAAGCCTGGAGGTGCTCGCCACCACCCGCGACGAGAACGCCTGCACCTTCCCGGCGTGAGGCGGCCATGCAGCTCGTCTTCATCCTCGAGCAGGTGCTCAACGGCCTGCTGATAGGCGTCCAGTACCTGCTGATCGCGCTGGGCCTGTCGCTGATCTTCAGCCTCGGCGGGATCGTCAACCTCGCACACGGCGCATTCTACGCCATCGGCGCCTACCTGACCGTGGTGCTTACCCCGACGATCGGCTTCGGCGGCGCGCTCGTCGCCTCGCCGCTGCTGGTGGCCGTTCTCGGCCTCGTGATCGAGCGGTTCCTGCTCCGGCGCTTCTACAGGGGCGACCCGACCCTCGGCCTGCTCTTGACCTTCGGCCTCGCCATGGTGGCCGAGCAAGCCCTGCGCATGGCCTTCGGGGCGGCCCCGCTGCCCTACGGAATCCCGGGTTGGCTGCGGGGCCAGGTGTTCATCGGCGACCTGATCTACTCGCGCTACCGGCTCTCCATCCTGGTGGTGGCGCTCGCCTGCGTCGGCGGCCTGTGGCTGCTCCTGACCCGCACCAGCTTCGGCCGCGTGGTCCGGGCCGGCGTCCAGAACCCCGACATGGTCGCGGCACTCGGCATCTCGCTTCGGCCGTACATGAGCGCGGTGGTGACGATCGCCGTCGGGCTGGCGGCGCTCGCCGGGACCATGATGGCGCCGGTGACCGGGGTTCACCCCGCGATGGGCGCCGAGATCCTCACCTTCGCGTTCGTGGTGGTGGTAATCGGCGGGCTCGGCTCGTTCTGGGGTGTGGTGCTGGCCGCCCTGATCGTCGGCGTGGTCCGGGGGCTCACCGCCTATGCCTACCCGCCCGCGACCGAGGCAGCCGTCTACGGTCTCATGGTGCTCGTCCTGCTGCTGCGCCCGCGCGGCCTGTTCGGCGAGCAGATCGCCCGATTCGAGTGAGCGGGAACAGCCCCATGTCCGGAACCGCCGAACCGCTGCCGCTCGCCATCCCTCAGCGCGGCCTGATCCTGCGCGAGAGCCGCCAGCTCTGGGCGGCGCTCGCCGCCCAGATCGTCCTGCCGTTTGCCCTCGACGCGATCGGCCTGACACTGATCACCGCCACCGACGTGGTGATCTTTGCCCTCGCCGTGCTCGGCCTCAACATCTTGGTCGGCTGGACCGGCCTCGTCTCCTTCGGCCACGGGGCGTGGTTCGGGATCGGCGCCTATGCGGTGGCGATCCTGCAGACCCGCCTGGCGCCGGGCGACATGGCCCTGCCGCTGTTCGGAGCGCTGGCGATCACCGGTGTCGCGGCGCTCGCCGGCGGCGCCCTGATCCTGCGGCGGCGCGGCGTCTACTTCTCCCTGCTGACGCTCGCGTTCACCGCGATGCTGTACGCCATCGCGTTCCGCTGGACGGACCTCACCGGCGGCGAGAACGGTATCGGCAACCTGCACCGCTGGGCGGTGCTGCAGCAGCCCGGCGCTTACTACGCCGCGGTCTCCGGCATCGCCTTCCTGGTTCTCGTCGCGCTCTGGCGCTTCCGGCGCTCGCCGATGGGAACGGTGCTGGTGGCGATCCGCGAGAACGAGCAGCGCGCCGGCTTCCTCGGCTACGCCACCAACCGTTACAAGCTCGCGGCCTTCGTGATCTCGGCGTCGATCACCGGGCTGGCGGGCGCGCTGTCCGCCTACAGCCACCGCTTCACCTCGGCCGACCCGATCTCCATCGCGTTCTCGGGCGAACTGCTGGCCATGGTGGTGATCGGCGGGATGCGCTCGTTCCTGGGACCTGCCCTCGGGGCCCTGTTCTACATCCTGTTCCGGGAGTTCCTGTCGATCTACACCAGCGACTGGCTGCTGTATTTCGGGCTGCTGTTCGTCGCCTTCATCGTGTTTTCGCCGGATGGGCTCGTGGGTATCGCGGCCCGGCTGATGCGCCCGTTCCGTCGCGTGCCGGGGGAGGGCGCCGCGATGTCGGCCCGCCGCGCCGGTGCCTCGGGGCGCGTCCCGGCCCGATTCATCGCGGAGGGGCGCTCCGACGGGGCGGTCCTGGTCGCGGAGGATATCCGCAAGAGCTTCGGACCGGTCGCCGCCGTGCGCGGCGTGTCCTTTGCGGTGGCCGACCGGACGCTGCACGCCCTGATCGGCCCGAACGGCGCCGGCAAGACCACGGCGTTCAACCTGCTCTCCGGGATGTTCCGGCCGAATTCCGGGCGGATCCTCCTCGACGGCCGGGAGATCGCCGGGCTCGAACCCCACGCGATCACCCGGGCCGGCCTCGGCCGTTCGTTCCAGATCACCAACCTGTTCCCCGGCCTGTCGGTTGAGGAGAACATCCGGCTCGCCGTCCAGGCCCGCCACCCGGCTCACATGAACCCGTGGCGCGACGCGCTCCGCCTGCGGGAGATCGCCGACGACACGGCCGAGCTGCTGCGCTGGACCGGGCTCGCCGGGATCGAGCAGGCGGAGGCCGGCAGCCTCTCCTACGGAGGGCAGCGGCTCCTCGACATGGGCCTGGCGCTCGCCACGCGTCCGCGGGTCCTGCTGCTGGACGAGCCGCTCGCCGGGCTGGCCGCGGCCGAGCGCGAGCGCGTCGGCGACCTGATCAAGGCGCTCTCCGCCGACATCCCGGTGCTGCTCGTCGAACACGACATCGACCGGGTGTTCCGCCTCGCCGACCGGGTCACCGTGATGGCGGACGGCGCGGTGCTGGTCGACGGCTCCGTGGCCGACGCCCGGGACGACTCCCGGGTGCAGGCGGTCTATCTCGGCTCCGGAACGGAAGCGATCGCGGCGAAGCCGCGTGCCAGCGCCGCCGCGTCCGAGACGCTGCTGACGATGGCGGGTGTCGACACCTTTTACGGCAAGTCGCACATCCTCAACGGGGTGGACCTGACGGTGCACAAGGGCGAGGTGGTGGCCCTGCTTGGCCGCAACGGCGCCGGCAAGTCGACCCTGCTGAAGACGCTGATTGGCACGGCACCCCCGGCCGCCGGCCGGATCGTCCTCGGCGTGAAGGACATCGCCGGGCTCACGCCGGACCGGATCGCCCGGCTCGGCATCGGCTACGTGCCGCAGGGCCGCGCGCTGTTCGCCGGAATGAGCGTCGCCGAGAATCTGGGTCTGGGCCGGCTGCGGCGCCTCACCGGCGCGGGTATCCATTGGGACGAGGACAAGGTCCTGGAGTTCTTCCCCCGGCTCAAGCAACGCTGGACCGTCGACGCCGCACGCCTGTCCGGCGGCGAGCAGCAGATGGTGGCGGTGGCGCGGGCGCTCTCCGGCGACACGCGCCTCCTCCTGCTCGACGAGCCCTTCGAGGGCCTGTCGCCGACGGTGACCGAGGAACTGTTCGAGGCGTTCGACCGGCTGCGCCGGGAGATCGCGATCATCCTGGTGGACCACCACCTCGACCTCGCGCTGGCCCTCTCGGACCGGACCGTCGCGCTGGAGCGCGGCAGCGTGCAGTGGACCGGCGAGTCGCGCCTGTTGCGCGAGGACCAGGATCTGAGACGGAAGGTGCTGTGGCTATGACCGAGAGCGTCGCGATTGTCGGCGCCGGCCTGATCGGCCGGGCCTGGGCGATGATCTTCGCCCGCGCCGGTTGGAACGTGCGCCTGTTCGATGCCGCGGACGGAGTCGCCGAGGCCGCGATCCCGCTCTGCGCCGCAGGCCTGCGGACGCTCTCCGAGAACGGGCTATGCCCCGATCCAGAGGCGGCGTCCTCCCGTATCCGAGCCCCGAACGGCCTGGCCGCCTGCCTCGACGGCGTCGGTTTCGTTCAGGAGAATGGGCCGGAACGGCTCGAAGTGAAGCAGGCCCTGTTCGCGGAACTCGACACCCTGGCGCCGCCGGACGCGATCATCGCCTCCTCATCCTCGGCGATCCGCTGCTCGCTGTTCACCGAGGGGCTTCCCGGAAGGGGGCGGTGCCTGATCGGCCATCCCGTGAACCCGCCGCACCTGATTCCGCTGGTGGAGATCTCCGGCGCTCCGTGGACGGATGCCGCGGTGCTGGAGCGCGCCCGGGCGACTTACGAGAGGATCGGACAGGTGCCGATCACCGTCCTGAAGGAGATCGAGGGCTTCATCCTCAACCGGCTCCAGGGCGCATTGCTGGCGGAGGCGTTCCGCCTGGCTTCGGAGGGCTACGTGACCCCGCAGGATCTCGACAAGACCGTTGCGGACGGGCTCGGCCTGCGCTGGAGCTTCATGGGGCCCTTCGAGACGATCGAACTCAACGCCCCTGGCGGCATCGCCGATTACTGCGCGCGCTACACCGGATTCTACAAGAGTCTCGCAGCCGACCCGGCGCCCTCGAGCGTTTACGAGGCACCGGCCACCCAGGCGATCCTGGCGAACTGGCGAGAGCCCGCGGATCTGCCCGCCCGCATGAATCGCCGCGACGCGCGGCTGGCCGCCCTGCGGGCCCACAAGCTTTCACAAAAGGACTGAGCATGGCCTCACAGCGGAAAGTTATCATCACCTGCGCCGTCACCGGCGCGATCCACACGCCCAGCATGTCGCCGCACCTGCCGGTGACGCCGGAGGAGATCGCCGACGCTGCGATCGGCGCTGCCGAAGCCGGGGCGGCGATCATCCACCTGCACGCCCGCAACCCCGAGACCGGTCAGCCCGACCAGTCGCCGGAGGCCTTCGCCAAGTTCCTGCCGGTCATCAAGCAGCGCTCGGGCTGCGTCGTGAACATCACCACCGGCGGCGCGCCGACCATGTCGATCGAGGAGCGGGTCCGCCCAGCCGCGACCTTCCAGCCGGAGGTCGCCTCGCTCAACCTCGGCTCGATGAATTTCGGCCTGTTCGGCATGCTCGACCGCTTCAAGGACTTGAAGCACCAGTGGGAGCGGGATTACCTCGGCAACAAGGACATCATCTTCCGCAACACGTTCGGCCAGATCGAGCACATCCTCACCACCTGCGGCCCGAACGGCACGCGGTTCGAGTTCGAGTGCTACGACACGGCCCATCTCTACAATCTCAAATACTTCTTCGATCGCGGGCTGGTGAAGGCGCCGCTGTTCATCCAGACCGTGTTCGGCCTGCAGGGCGGCATTGGCGCGCATCCCGACGACGTGATGCACATGAAGCGCACCGCCGACCGGCTGTTCGGCGATCAGTACCGCTGGTCGGTGCTGGGCGCCGGCCGCAACCAGATGAACATCGCCGCCATGGCGGCCGCGATGGGCGGCAACGTCCGCGTCGGCCTGGAAGACAGCCTCTGGGACGGCCCCGGCAAGCTCGCGGAAACCAACGCCGCCCAGGTCCGCCGCGTCCGCTCGATCATCGAGGGGCTGGGGCTGGAGATCGCCTCGCCCGACGAGGCCCGCGAGATGCTGTCGCTGAAGGGCGGGGACAAGGTCGCGTTCTGAGGCAGGTCGGGCCGAGGCAGAACGGTCTCGGCCCGGCGCCTACTCGGGCACCCCGAAGATACGATCGAGATCGGCCTGGGCTATGCCTTCGATCTCCAGGATCTTGAGCCGGCTTTGATCGCCGGCAGCGATCCGGACCGAACTGCGGCCGATTTTCAGCGCCTTGGCGATCATCTTTTCCAGCGCCGCGTTGGCCGCGCCATCGACCGGCGGCGCGGACACCCGCGCCTTCAGGTAAGGCTGGCCTTTCTCATCCCGCGCCCAGCCATCCGCCGCATCGCGCCCGCCGCGCGGCGTGAGGCGGACCACGAGCCGAACGGACCCCATCGATCGCCGACCGCTAGAAAATCTTGCCGGGGTTCAGCCGGTTGTCCGGGTCCAGCGCCCGCTTGACCAGCCGCATGGCGGCGATCTCCTCGGGCGAGCGCGAGAGCGGCAGCTTGCTCCGCTTTTCCAGGCCGATGCCGTGCTCGGCCGAGACCGAGCCGTTGAGTTCGGCGAGCGGCGTGTAGAGCGCGGCGTCGATGGCTGCGTTGCCGGCGGCGTCGAGGCGGGTCGTGTTCCAGTGCAGGTTGTTGTCGCCGATATGCCCGTAGACGACGGCGCGGCAATCGGGGATCGCCGCCAGGCGTTCCAGCGCGCCCCGGACATAGCCGTCCATCTTGGAGAGCGGCACGCTCACGTCGAAGGCGCGCTCGATCCCATCGGCGTTCAGGTGCTCGACGCGGTCGCGGATGCGCCACATGCCGCGGCGCTGCTCCTCCGAGGAGGCCACGGCCGCGTCGAGGATCGTGCCGTCCCCCATCAGGCCTTCCAGCAAGCCAAGGAAACGGTCGGACTCCTCCGGGACGCACTCGACCTCGATGATCGCGTAGAACGGATAATCGTAGCTCAGCGGCGGCGTCGCCCGGCCGGGGGCGGTCATCAGCCGGTAGAAATCCGGCCACAAGCCCTCGAAGGACGACACGCGCCCCTGGAACGCGCTCTGGGCGGCGCGCAGGACCCGGGCGCCATCGTCGACGCCCGGGCAGGCGATCAGCGCGGTGGCGTATCCGGCGGGCTCCGGGCGGAGGCGCAGGACCGCGCGGGTGACGATGCCGAGCGTGCCCTCGGTGCCGACGAACAACTGCTTAAGGTCCAGCCCGGTGTTGTTCTTGATCAGCGGGCGCATGGACGAGACCACCGTGCCGTCGGCCAGCACCGCCTCCAGGCCCAGCACCATCTCACGCATCATGCCGTAGCGCAGCACCCGCAGGCCGCCGGCATTGGTGGAGATCGCGCCGCCGATCGTGGCCGAACCGCGGGCACCGAGATCCAGCGGGAAGAACAGGCCGTTCTCCGTGGCGGCGTTCTGCACGCTCTCGATGGTGGCGCCGGTGCCGACCACCACGGTCATGCCGAGCGGGTCGATCGGCTCGATCCCGGTCATCCGCTCGGTGGAGAGAGTGATCTCATCGGGCGCGCAGAGCGTCCCGTCCACGAGGCCGGTGGCGCCGCCCCGCGGCACGATCGCGACCCCGGCCGCGTGGCAGGCGGCCATCACGGCGCTGGTCTCGGCGGTGCTGCGCGGGCGAACGAGGGCGAGCGCCGCGCAGGGCTCCGTCGGCCGGGTCCAGTTCGCGGACCGGCCGCGCAACTCCGCGCCGGTGACGAGTCCGGAGGGCCCGACGATGTCGGAGAGACGCGCGAGGATCGATTCGGCGGCTGTCATCGGATGGGTCTCTGCGGCTAGGGCCGTGTGGTCCGGAAAGCTGCGGGCGTCAGGCTCTGTCACAGAAGCCCGCGCGCGGCGAGATTGCGCATCAGCGCGCGGGCGCCGAACGTCCAGGGCTCGCAGGCGTCGCACGGGCGCATGCGGTTGACGAGGCTGCCGAGTTCCGGGCTCGCCACGATGACGCGGTCACCCTCGACATGGGTGAAGCCGAGGCCCGGGCCGTGCCGGTCCTGGATCGGCGCGAACATCGTGCCGAGCAGCAGGATGGCACCGTCCGGGTAATCGTGGGTGCGGCCCATCAGGGCCCCAACCAGCTCCTCCGGGTCGCGGCTGATCTCGGCGAGCGGCGAGGTGCCCTCCATCCGGAACCCGTCGGTCCCGGTCACCTCGAGCGTCACGGTGGTGCGCCGCACGTCGTCGAGGCCGAAGGTCTCGTCGAACAGCCTGAGGAACGGCCCCAGGGCGCAGGAGGCATTGTTGTCCTTGGCCTTGCCGAGCAGCAGCGCCGAGCGGCCCTCAAAATCGCGCAGGTTCACGTCGTTGGCGAGTGTCGCGCCGACGATGTTCTGCTGGGATGAGACGGCCAGCGCGACTTCCGGCTCGGGATTGTTCCAGTGCGAATCCGGATGCAGCCCAGCGTCCGCGCCGCAACCGACCGCGGAGAGCGGCTGCGCCTTGGTGAAGATCTCCGCGTCCGGCCCGATCCCGACTTCGAGATACTGGCTCCAGGCCCCCTGGGCGACCAGGACCTCCTTCAACGCCATCGCGGCGGGCGAGCCGGGCTTCAGCCGGCGCAGGTCGTGTCCGACCAGGCGCTCGACCTCCGTGCGGATCGCCGCGGCCGCTGCCAGGTCGCCCCGCGCCCGCTCCTCGATGACCCGTTCCAGCATCGACGTCGCGAAGGTGACGCCGGCGGCCTTCAGCGCCTGGAGGTCCACCGGGGCGAGCAACCACGGCTGCCCCGGGTCGCGGCCGTCCGGCGGGGTGTTGGCCAGGATCGCGTCGAGGCTGCCGAGATCCGCGCCCTCGGCGGCGCGCAGGGCCGCGGCGGCGTCCGGCGTCTCGCACAGGTCGCTGACCGTCGCGAAGCGCGCCGTGACGTCGACGACGCGCGCCTCGCCGCCCGACCCCGCCCGGATCGCCACGACGCTCGGTCCGCCGACATCCGGGCGCCACACCCGTCCGACCAGCGCGCCCCGGACGCCGTCGTTGGGCAGGATCTCGCCTGCGGTCAGACCGGATTGTGCCATACCGTCCTCTTCCTTCGGGATCCTGCCCGCCGTCTCCGATTATGCCCGGACGTCGCACCGGCAGCGGGGCCGATGCCATCGCCTTAGCATCCGGTGCCGGCTCAGGCTCTGGTGGGATGTTTCATGCCGGCGGCCTCGTCACCGATCCCGGCCCGTCGGGCAAGTCCGGTCGAACTCAACCGTATGGCCACCGGCGCCGAAATCCGATCCGGTCGTCCGGATGCAGGATTTCACAGGAAGGTCCTGACAGAAACGGGATATGATTCAAAATTCAGGGTCGGCCGGCTTGCTTTCCGCCGGATGCTCTATTGTACTGCTCAGACAGGAGTCGCCGTCAGAGCGTCCCTGATTGGGAGGAAGCATGGCCTCGGTGGGAATCCGCGAGGTTCGCAAGGCTTTCGGATCGACGAACGTCCTGCACGGTGTGTCCGTGGACATCCGGGACGGTGAGTTCGTGATCCTGGTCGGGCCTTCGGGCTGCGGAAAATCGACGTTGCTCCGGATGATTGCCGGCTTGGAGAATATCTCCGGCGGCGAGATCCGTATCGGCGAGCGTGTCGTCAATGATGTTCCGCCCAAGGAGCGGGACATCGCGATGGTGTTCCAGAATTACGCGCTCTACCCGCACCTCACGGTTCGCGAGAACATGGCGTTCTCGATGCGGATCCGGAAGGCGCGGGCGGCCGAGATCGACGAGCGCGTCAGCAAGGCCGCGCAGATCCTCGGGCTGACCCATCTCCTCGACCGCTACCCGCGCCAGCTCTCTGGCGGCCAGCGGCAGCGCGTCGCCATGGGCCGGGCGATCGTGCGCGATCCGCAGGTGTTCCTGTTCGACGAGCCGCTGTCGAACCTCGACGCCAAGCTGCGCGTCGCGATGCGGACCGAGATCAAGGAGTTGCATCAGCGCCTGAAGACCACGACCATCTACGTCACGCACGATCAGATCGAGGCCATGACCATGGCCGACCGGATCGTGGTGATGCACGACGGCGTGGTCGAGCAGATCGGGCCGCCGCTGGAACTCTACGACCGGCCCGACAACCTGTTCGTGGCGGGCTTCATCGGATCCCCGGCGATGAACTTCGTGAACGGGACTGTTCGGAGGAACGGGAATCTCGTCTTCGCGGCGGATTCGGGCTTGACGATCCCCCTGAACGAGGCGCCGGCGGGCATCGAGGGCCGGAAGCTGGTCCTCGGGATGCGGCCTGAGCATTTCGATCTGGCGCGCGACGGGATCGCCGCCGAGGTCGTCGTGGTCGAGCCGACCGGGTCCGAGACCATGCTGGCGGTGCGCGCCCAGGGTCAGGACTTCACCTGCGTGCTGCGCGAGCGCGTCAGCGAGGGGCCCGGCGAGACCGTCTACCTGCGCCCGAACCGCGTGCACTTCTTCGATGCCGAGTCCGGACGACGCCTGCCGACCTGACCCGTTTTCGGTTGCCGAGCCCGGCCGCCCGGACGAACCGCGTCCGGGGCGCGCCGATCCATTCAGGGAGTGACGCCACGATGACCAGACTCGACCGCCGTTCCCTCCTGGCGGGTGCCGCCGCGACCGGGCTCGCCGCGGGCAGCGACCTGCTGGGCTTCGCCCGGGCCTGGGCGCAGACCGCCGAATGGAAGCCTGAGCCCGGCGCCAGCCTGTCGCTCCTGCGCTGGAAGCGCTTCGTGCCGAGCGAGGACGAGGCGTTCCTGCGGATGGTGGACGCCTTCACCAAGGCGACCGGCGTCAAGGTGTCGGTCACCAACGAATCCTTCGACGACATCCAGCCCAAGGCGTCCGTGGCGGCCAATACCGGGCAGGGGCCCGACATGGTCTGGGGCCTGTTCTCGTTCCCGGCCCTGTTCCCGGACAAGTGCCTGCCGCTGGAGGACGTCGCCGATTCGCTGGCCAAGAAGTACGGCCCGTGGTTCCCGTCGGCGGAGGCCTACGGCAAGGTCAAGGGCAAGTGGATCGCGATCCCGGTCGGCTTCAACGGCGGCTACCCGAACTACCGGATCTCGGCAATGCAGAAGGCCGGGTTCAGCAAGTTCCCCGAGGACACCGCGGGGTTCCTGGAACTCTGCCGGGCGATGAAGAAGAACAACACCCCGGCCGGCTTCGCCCTCGGGCATGCCACCGGCGACGGCAACACCTGGTGCCACTGGGCACTCTGGTCCCACGGCGCCAACCTGGTGGACGCCAACGAGAAGATCGTGATCAACTCGCCCGAGACCGCCAAGGCGCTCGAATACGTCAAGTCCCTCTACGAGACCTTCGTGCCCGGCACCGTCTCGTGGAACGACTCGTCCAACAACAAGGCGTTCCTGGCGGGCGACCTGTACCTGACCAACAACGGCATCTCGATCTACGCTGCGGCCAAGAAGGACAACCCGAAGCTCGCCGAGGACATGGACCACGCGGTCTGGCCGATCGGGCCCGCCGGCAAGCCCACCGAGTTCCAGCTCGCCTTCCCGATCCTGGCGTTCAAATACTCGAAGGCGCCCAATGCCTGTAAGGCCTTCATCAGCTTCATGATGGAGGCGTCGAACTACAATCCCTGGCTGGAGGCCGCGCAGGGTTATCTGTGCGAGCCACTGTCGAACTATCCCAAGAACCCGATCTGGACGAGCGATCCGAAGAACGCGGTCTTCGCCGAGGCGGGGCGGCGGTCGCTGGCGGCCGGCGGCCTCGCGCCGGTGAGCGAGCGGATCGCCGCGGTGCTGGCCGACTTCGTGGTGGTGGACATGTTCGCCAGCCACTGCACCGGCCGGGAGGACGTGAAGACCGCGATCCGCAACGCCGAACGCGCCGCTCAGCGCATCTTCCGTAACACCTGAACGAGGCCGGCCGCGGGCCCTTCGTCCGCGGCCTCGATTTCGAGGCGTACCCATGGCGCACACGGCCCTGACACAGCCGGCTCCGAATGCGGTCCTGACCCGCTCGGCCTGGCAGCGCCTGCGCGCCAGCCGCGGTTGGGCGGGCTTCTGGTTCATGCTGCCTACGGCGCTGATCCTGGGCCTGTTCCTGGCCTATCCGCTGCTGAAGGGCATCTGGCTGTCCTTCACCAACACCCGGATCGGCCGGGAGGGCACGTTTATCGGCCTGGAGAACTACGCCTGGCTCTGGGACGACGACGTTTTCTGGCTCTCGGTGTTCAACACCTGCCTTTACACGGCGGTGGCCTCGGTGGTGAAGTTCGGCGTCGGGCTCTACCTCGCACTGCTGCTCAACAAGAACATGCCGTTCAAGTCGATCGTCCGGTCGATCGTGCTGATCCCGTTCGTGGTGCCCACGGTCCTGTCGGCGATCGCGTTCTGGTGGATCTTCGACAGTCAGTTCTCGATCATATCGTGGTCGCTGCGCCACATGGGGATCATCGACGGCAACATCGATTTCCTGGGTCAGCCGAGCATGGCCCGCGCCTGCGTGATCTTTGCCAACATCTGGCGCGGGGTACCGTTCATCGCGATCACGCTCCTCGCCGGGCTGCAGACGGTCTCGCCGTCGCTCTATGAGGCTGCGACCCTCGACGGGGCCTCGAACTGGCAGATCTTCTCGCGCATCACCCTGCCGCTGCTGACGCCGATCATCGCCGTGGTGATGACCTTCTCGGTGCTGTTCACCTTCACCGACTTCCAGCTGATCTGGGCGATGACCCGGGGTGGCCCGGTCAACGCCACGCATCTGATGGCGACCCTGTCGTACCAGCGCGGCATCCTCTCCGGGACGCTCGGCGAGGGGGCAGCGATCGCCACCGCGATGGTGCCGTTCCTTCTCGCCGCGATCGGCATCTCGTGGTTCGGCCTTCAGCGCCGGGCCTGGCAAGCCGGGGGAACCGACCGATGATCGCACCCGCTCCGCCCGCCCATGCCGACCCGCGCCTCGCCTCCGTCGTGGCGGCCCGCCCCGCCGGCCTCACCGACGACAGCGAGGGGATGGCCTACCTGGAGCGCCTGCCGCGGCGGCTCGTGACCACCTACCTGCCGCTGCTCATCATCCTGGCGGTGCTGCTGTTCCCGTTCTACTGGATGGCGCTCACGGCGATCAAACCGGACGAGCAGCTGATCGACATGGAGCGGTTCAACCCGTTCTGGGTCGTGGACCCGACGCTCAAGCACATCAACAAGCTCCTGTTCGAGACGCAGTATCCACGCTGGCTCTGGAACACGATGTACGTGTCGGTGGCGGCCACCATCCTGTCGCTGTTCGCGAGCGTGCTGGCCGCCTATGCCTGCGTGCGGATCCGCTACCGGGGCGCCGGCTGGGTCGGCGCGGCGATCTTCCTCGCCTATCTCGTGCCGCCCTCGATCCTGTTCATCCCGCTCGCCACGATCATCCAGGCCTACGGCCTGTTCGATTCGCCGATCGCCCTGATCCTGGCCTATCCGACCATCCTGATCCCGTTCTCGACCTGGCTCCTGATGGGCTACTTCAAGACCATTCCCTACGAGCTGGAGGAATGCGCCCTCATGGATGGCGCGAGCCGGTGGCAGATCCTGACCAAGATCATCCTGCCGCTCGCCTTCCCGGGCCTGATCTCGGCCGGGATCTTCTCGCTGACCCTGTGCTGGAACGAATTCATCTACGCGCTGACGTTCCTGTCCTCGACCCAGAACAAGACCGTGCCGATCGCGGTGGTCAGCGAGTTCGTGGACGGCGACGTCTACAAGTGGGGTTCGCTGATGGCCGGCGCGCTGCTCGGCTCACTACCTCTGGTGATCCTCTACTCGTTCTTCGTGGAATACTACGTCTCCGCGCTCACCGGCGCCGTGAAGGAGTAGCGGCTGCGGGCCCGAACATCGCGTAAAATGCGCCGACAGCCATTGTGCCGGGGCCTGCGATTGCTCAGACACTCCGCCCCGCCGCCGCACTGTGAGAGCTGCGGACCGAGATCGCGGAAGGTCACGCCATGGCCCACTTCATCGAGGCTCGCGCCACCCTGGTCGGCGACGCCATAGCGGGGCTCCTAGCGGCCAGCGGCGGCCGCCTGGCGCGGCTGGACGGCGACCCCGACATCCGCGTCGTGCTGCGCGCCGACCTGGATGCGGACAAGGTCGCGGTGATCTCGGGCGGCGGCTCCGGGCACGAGCCGGCCCATGCCGGGTTCGTCGGAGCCGGCATGCTGAGTGCCGCCGTGTGCGGCGACGTCTTCGCCTCGCCGAGCGTCGATGCGGTCCTCGCCGGGATCCTGGCGGTGACCGGGCCGGCCGGGTGCCTGCTGATCATCAAGAACTACGCGGGCGACCGGCTGAATTTCGGCCTCGCGGCCGAACGGGCCCGGGCCCTCGGCCGCAAGGTCGAGACCGTCGTCGTGTCCGACGACATTGCGCTCCCGGCGGCCAAGCAGCCGCGCGGCGTGGCCGGCACCCTGTTCGTGCACAAGGTCGCGGGACACGCGGCGCAGGCGGGCGCCCCGCTGGAGGCCGTCGCGGCGCTCGCCCGCCGGGTGGCGGATTCGGCGCAATCCCTGGGGATCGCGGTCTCGACCGCGACCATTCCCGGTTCGCCCCGGAGCGAGCGCTTCGTGGAGGGGCAGGCGGAACTCGGGCTCGGCATCCATGGCGAGCCGGGGGTGGAGCGCATCGCGCTGCCCGGCGCCGGCGATCTGGCCCGTCTGATGACCGAGCGCTTCTCCGCGACCGGGCCGCTGGCGCTCCTCATGAACAATCTCGGCTCGGCCACGGCCCTGGAGATGCAGGTCCTGACCCAGGCGGTGCTGGCCACCGATCTCGGCCGGCGGGTGCGCCTGCTGCTCGGGCCGGCGCCGCTGATGACTGCGCTCGACATGCACGGGGCATCGGTGTCGATCCTGCCACTCGACGACGCGATCGAGGCGGCGTTGCTGGCGCCGGTCCCCGTGCCGGCCTGGCCCGGTGCGGTGCGGATCGCGCCGCCGGTCCTGCGCCCGCTTCCCGCAGAGCTCGCGGGCGAAGCCTTCGCGCCGTCGCGCGATCCCGCCGTGGCCGCGCGGCTCGCCGCCGTCACGCGGGCGCTCATCGCCTCGGAGGGCGCGCTCAACGCCCTGGACGCGAAGGTCGGCGACGGGGACACCGGCACCACCTTCGCCGGCGCGGCGCGGGCGGTGGAAGCGGACATCGACCGGCTGCCGCAGGCCGACCCGGCAGCCCTGTGCCGCGCGCTGGCGGAGCGGATCGGCCGCGCGGTCGGCGGTTCGAGCGGCGTGCTGGCCTCGATCTTCTTCGCCGCCGCCGCGTCTGCGCTCACCGACGGTGCGTCCTGGCCCGACGCGTTGGAAGACGGCGTGGCCCGGGTCAGGGGCTACGGCGGTGCCGGCCCGGGCGATCGGACCCTGCTGGACGCCCTGATCCCCGCGCTCGAAGCCCTGAAATCGGACGGCCTCGACGCCGCCGCCGCTGCCGCCCGCGCGGGCGCCGCCGCCACGGCCCGGATGGACCGCGCCGCCACCGGTCGGTCAAGCTACCTCGCGGCGGCGGATCTCGCTGGTGTCGAGGATCCGGGAGCGGCCGGGGTTGCGATGGCGTTTGAGGCGTTGGCGGCGGCGCGTTGATGTCCAAAGCATCGTCTGCGTCGGGCCGTCAGTTGGATGTGAGGCTTCTCGCGCTGTCTGGAAGCACGCGCCATACTTCGACGAACACCGCGCTGTTGAGGGCACTGCAAGCCATCGCACCGGAGCGTATTCGCATCTCCGTCTACGACCGTGTCGGCAGCCTCCCCATTTTCTCGCCGCATTTAGAAGGTTCGCTCACTCCACTCGCGGCACAGGAATTCCTGCGAAGCGTGCGCGACTGCCAGGGCGTGATCATCGCGAGTCCGGAATATGTCCGGTCTATTCCCGGTGGACTGAAGAATGCCATCGATTGGCTGATATCAACATCGTTTGTGATCGATAAGCCCATCGCGCTCGTGCATGCGTCTCACCGGGGCGACGACATGCTGCAGGCTCTGCGCACCGTGCTCGCGACGGTCAGCACGCAGTTCAACACCGATCTTTTCTTGCGTCTGCCGCTGCTCAACGAGACTCCGGAGCGCATCGCGCATATCGTCGGCGTGCCAGCCAACCGGTTGTCGGCAGAGAACTTTCTCGAGACGTTTGCGACCTTCTGCCGAGAGTGTGCTGCGTGCGAACCTGCCTGATCCTCGACGACTATCAGGACGCGGCGCTCGGCCTCGCCGATTGGGCGCGCCTGTCCGACCGGGTCGCGGTCGCGCCGGTCACCGAGCACATCGCGGATCGGGACGCCCTCGTGGCCAGGATCGACCAGGCCGAGATCCTGGTGATCATGCGCGAGCGCACGCCGTTTCCGGCGGATCTGCTGGAGCGTCTGCCCCGCCTGAAGCTGCTGGTGACCAGCGGCATGCGCAACCTCGCGATCGATGTCGCGGCGGCGCGGTCGCGGGGCATCACGGTCTGCGGCACAGAATCGAGCCCCACGCCGCCGACCGAGCTGACCTGGGCGCTGATCCTGGGCCTCGCCCGCCACCTTGCGGTCGAGAGCCGGAATCTTCGGGACGGTGGTCCTTGGCAGAGCACGATCGGGACCGATCTGGCCGGGGCGACGCTCGGTATCCTGGGGCTAGGCAAGATCGGTGCGCGCGTCGCCGAGATCGGCCGCGCCTTCGGCATGCGGGTGATCGCCTGGAGCCCGAACCTCGACGATGCCCGGGCCGCAGCCGCCGGGGTGGAGCGTGCGCAGTCCAAGGACGCCCTGCTCGAGGCAAGCGACGTCGTCAGCATCCATCTGGTGCTCGGCGAGCGCACACGCGGCCTTCTGGGCGAGGAAGAGCTGCGCCGGATGCGACCGGGCGCCCTGCTGGTGAACACGTCGCGCGCGCCGATCGTCGATCAGGCCGCCCTGGTCCGGGCCTTGGAGGAGAGGTGGATCGCGGGAGCTGGACTCGACGTCTTCGAGACCGAGCCGCTGTCGGCCGACAGTCCGTTCCGGCACCTGCCGAACGTCCTGGCGCTGCCCCATGTCGGCTACGTCACGCGCAGCAACTACCGGACGTTCTTCACCCAGGCCGTGGAGGATATCGAGGCGTGGCTCGCCGGTTCGCCGATCCGGCTGCTGGGCTGACGTCAATCGCTGCGCGGGTCGACGGCGTCGGCCAGGCCGTCGCCCAGGAGCGTCAAGGCGACCAGGGTGGCGATCAGGAAGGCGGCCGGACCGGCCAGCATGTGGGGGGCCGACTCGATCGCCCGGGCGCCCTCGGCGATCAGCACGCCCCAGCTCGTCTGCGGCTCCTGAACGCCCAGCCCGAGGAACGACAGGAAGCTCTCAAGCAGGATCACCTGCGGCACCAGCAGGGTCGCCGCCACGGCTACCGGGCCGAACGTGTTCGGCACGATGTGGCGCAGGATGATCCGGGGCGTGCCGAGGCCGAGGGCGCGGGCGGCGCGGACGAAGTCGCGCTCGCGCAGCGACAGGGTCTGCGCCCGGACGATCCGGGCCATGTCGAGCCATTCCACCGCGCCGATGGCCACCAGCATCAGCGTCAGGCTCGCCCGGAAGAACACCAGCAGGAGGATGACGAAGAACACGAACGGCAAGGCGTAGAGCACGTCCACCAGTCGCATCATCACGGCGTCGACGGCGCCGCCGACGAAGCCGGCGGTCGCGCCGTAGCCGACGCCGATGAGCAGCGCGACCAGGGTGGCGGTGAGCCCGATCAGGAGGGAGACCCGGCCGGCGACGAGGCAGCGGGTGAGCAGGTCGCGGCCATGCACATCGGTGCCGAGGGGGAAGTACAGGCGCCGCACCGGCACGCGCACGATCAGACGCGTCCCATCCTGCGAACCGTCGACGACCCGCGGCTCTCCGAACAGGTCGGAGCGCGGCAGGTAGACGAGGCTGCGCCGGTCGAATGCGGTCTCCGAACCCAGCGTCAGGCGTACTGTGTCACCGTCGCGGGCCACGTCGTCGAGGCGGGCCCGCATCCGGAAGGCGAGGCGTTCGAGGGCCGGGCGCAGATGCTCGGCATCCGGCTGCGCCCTCAGGCCGGCCGGAAGCTGGCGCAGGTCTGGATAGGCCCGTACCGGATCGTGCCCGGTCAGCGCCGGGCCGAACAGGCAGGCCAGCGCGGTCAGGACGAGCACGGCCAGGGAGGCCATCGCCACCCGTTCGCGGCCGAGCCGGAGCAGCATGCGCGCCGCAGGCCCGGTGGTGATGCCCCCGGTGCTCATGCCAACCGCCGCAGGCGCGGATCGAGCCAGGCACAGGCGAGGTCGGCGATCAGGTTCAGGGCGATGACCAGCACCGCGACCACCAGGACAGTGCCCATCACCAGCGTGTAATCGCGGTTGAGTGCCCCCTCCACGAAGTAGCGGCCGATGCCGGGCAGGCCGAAGATGGTCTCGACCACCACGGATCCGGTGAGCAGGGCCGCCGCCAGCGGGGCCAGGTAGGCGACCACCGGCAGGAGCGCCCCGCGCAGCGCATGCCGGGTGATGCGAACGGGCGGCAGGCCGAGGCTCTGCATGGTCCGCACCGGTTGGGTGCGCAGCACCTCGCCGAGCGAGGCGCGGGTCAGGCGTGCCAGCGCGCCCACCTGCGGCAGCGCGAGGGTCACCACCGGCAGGATCAGGTGGCTCGGCGCGCCGCCCTCCCAGCCGCTCAGCGGCAGCCAGCGCAAGGTCAGCCCGAACACGATCTGCAGGAGCGGCGCCACCACGAAGCTCGGCAGCGACAGCGACAGCGCCGCGCCGAGGCCGAGCAGCCGGTCCAGCGCGCCGCCGCGCCGGAGCGCCGCCACGGTTCCGAGCCCGATCCCCAGGCAGGCCGCAAGCGACAGGGCCAGGGCTCCGAGGGTCGCCGAGATCGGCAGCCCCCGGGCGATCAGGTCGCGCACGCTTTGGTCGCGGAACGAGAAGGACGGGCCGAGATCGCCCCGCGCCAGGGCCGCCAGGTACCCGCCGAACTGCACGATCAGCGGCCGGTCCAGGCCGTAGACCCGCCGCAGGTTGTCCATGGCGGCCGGCGCCAGCGGACGCTCGAGGTCGAACGGCCCTCCGGGCGCCAGCCGCATCAGGAAGAAGCTCACGGCCACCACCGCGAACAGCGTCGGCACCGACTGCGCGAGGCGGCGCAGGATGAAGCGGATCACGCGTCGAGCCTCATGAAGCGGGTCGGTGCGGCGTTGCGCAGGTTCGGGACGTACCCGTGCAGCCGCGGTGCGATCAGCGCCTTCGAGCGATAATGCATCAGCGGGATCCAGGGGAGCTCGCGCAGCGCGATGGACTCGGCATCGCAGAGCAGCTCGGCCCGGCGGGCGAGGTCGCGTTCGGCGGCCGCGCTGGTCAGGAGCGCGTCGTAGGCCGCGTCCGACCAGCGGCCGGCGTTCAACCCATCGTTGCCGCTCTGGAGCAGAAACAGGAAATTCTGCGGATCGGAATAGTCGGCAATCCAAGAATAGCGGGCGACGTCGAAGCTGCCGCCGTCGCGCAGATACGCGAAATGCGTCTTGGCGTCGGTGTAGACAAACCGTGTCTCGATCCCGAGGTCGCGCCACATCTCGGCCACCGCCACCGCGGTGTTGCGGTTGTTGTCGCTGACGTTGAACCGGTACTCCACGGTGAGCGGCCGCCCCGGCCCGAAACCGGCCTCGTCGAGCAGGCGGCGCGCCTGCGCCTCGTGGTCGATCGGCAGGCCCAGGCGCCCCGCGGTCTCGGGCGGCGTCCGGTAATTGTCGATGCCCGGCGGGCACAGGGAATAGGCGGGGCTCATGGTGCCGCCGTAGAGCCCGTCGGCGAGATATTCCCGGTCGATGAGCAGCGACAGCGCCTGGCGGACCCGCCGGTCCGAGAACGGCGCCTTGTGGGTGTTGACCACCAGGGCTTCGAGCCCGAGCGACGGACCGAGGACCACCTGGGCGCCGAAGCGGCGGCGCAGGTCGGCGATCTGGTCGGCCGGGAGCTGGGACAGCGAGTCGAGTTCCCCCGCCGTGTAGCGGCGCACCGCGCTCGACAAGTCCGGCGTCGGCAGGAAGGCGACGCGCCGGATCGCGATCGCGCGGGCTTCGGGATGGTGCGGATTGACCTCGAGGGTGATCGCCCCGCCCGGCACCCGGTCGACCAGCCGGTAGGGGCCGTTGGTCACGAAGTTGCCCGGGCGGGTGAACGCATCGCCGTAGCGCTCGATCGACGCGCGGTGCACCGGCAGGGCGGTCTGATGGGTCAGGAGCTCGAGGACATACGGCGTCGGCTGTTCGAGGGCGATCCTGAGCCGGAGAGGCCCTTCCGCCGCGACCCCGAGGGTGTCGCCGGCTGCATCGCCGCGGTTCACCGCCGCCGCCCCGCGGATCGGAAACAGGATCTCGGCGTATTTCGCCCCCGTGGGCGGCGCCAGGATGCGGCGGAACGCATAGACGAAATCGTCCGCGGTGACGGGGTCGCCGTTCGACCATCGTCCGTCCGGACGCAGCTCGAAGTGTAAGATGAGTCCGTCATCGGAGACGGTCCAGGATCGGGCGGCGCCCGGGATGATGGCCCCGTGATTGTCGTAGGTCAGGAGGCCGTCGAACAGGTCGCGCAGGATATGCGCCTCCGCCACCGTGGACGACCGGTGCGGATCGAGGGTCTCGGGATCGGCGTCGTTGCCGCGGCGATAGAGGCCGGGTTCGCCGGCGTGGGCGACCCGCGCCACCGCGAGGGCCGCGACGCCGGCCAGCCACGCGCGCCGGCGGATCGCCATCCTCAGGCGCCGGTCTCGGGCACCAGGCCGGCGGCTTCGATCGCCGCCACCGCGCAGATTTCGTCGTTGTCGGACGTGTCGCCCGAGATGCCCACCGCGCCGAGCAGCCGCCCCTCGCGGGAGCGGATCAGCACGCCGCCCGGCACCGGGACGAGCGCGGCCGGGCCGGCGACGTGGCTCACGGCGGCGACGAAATAGGGCTGCGCCTCGGCCCGCGCATGGATCGCCCGGGATCCGAGCCCCAGCGCCAGGGCGCCGTTGGCCTTCCCACAGGCGATCTCGGCCCGGCGCAGCGACGTGCCGTCCTCGACAGACACCGATTTGAGCGCGCCCCGGTCATCGTACACCACCACCGCCATCGGTTTTAGCCCACGGGTCCGGGCTTCGCGCAGGGCGGTATCCACGATGCTGCGGGCGGCCTCGAGCGTCAGGTCGATCATCGGAATCCAAGGGCTGTCGCCGCTCCGGGCGGCGGTCCGATCCTTACCGGATCGATCGGGGACCGGTCCACCACAACGCCAGCCTGGTCGTCTCAGCCGGCGCGCTCGACGGCTTGTCTCCTGAACGGCCCGGGTGTTTCCGCTTGTTTCCGGCGCCGTCGGGCGGCATGTGTCGGCGTGCCGGCAGGCGCTCTTGGAGGATGGCCTAACTTTGTCTCAGGCAGGCGCGCGCGGTATCGCGGTTGGGCGGGACGGCTGGCTGTTCTGGGTCGGCCGCTCGGACGAACTGGTGGAACTGTACACCGATTCCGCTGTGACACGGCGCCTGCTGCGCCGGTGGGTGCAGCTGGTCGTCGGCCGCGTCCACCGGGCGGAATCCCTGGGCGCAACCTACGTCCAAGCGATCGTGCCCGAGAAGATCGCTATCCATGCCGACACGCTCGACCGGCCGTTCCCGGGCCTGGCCGATCCGCCCGGCGCGCGGCTCGGCCGGCTCCTGGCGACGCAGACGCGGGCGGACCTGGTCGATCTCTACGAGCCCCTGCGGGCGGCGCGCGCCGAGGAACCGGTCTATCTCCGCACCGATACGCACTGGAACCATCGCGGCTACATCGCGGCCTACCGGGCGCTGTGCGAAGCGCTCGCGGTCGCGCCGGCGCCGCACGTGCTCGACGCCACCGGCCAACCCGCGCGCTTCGTGTTCGATCTCGGCGGCAAGCTCAAGCCGTCGGTGGACGAGGCCTATTTCGCCCACGAATTCCCCCGGCGGGCCCAGCGCAGCGAGGCCAACGCCCTGGTGCATCTGCGCGAGACCGGACGGGTCGCAGGCCGGGGCGGCTTCTTCGTCGGATCGCGCGCGGTGATGCGTAATCTCGAGGCCGCCGATCCGCGGCGGATCGTGCTGTTCGGCGATTCCTACGTGTTCGATCAGGGGCCGCGCCTCACCGCGATGCTGGCCGAGAGCTTTCGCGAGGTTCACGCGATCTGGTCCGCCGAGATCGACTGGGCCTACGTCGCCGCCGTGAAGCCCGACCTCGTGGTCTACGAGATCGCCGAGCGCTTCCTCCGGCGCGTGCCGACCGACCGCTTTTCAGTCGACGCGTTCGCGGAGCGGCGGGTCCGGCGCGAGTTGAATCCCACCGTGCTCGACCGGCTGCGCACCCTTCTGCGCCTGCGCTGACGCGCAGAACGCCGCCCGACGCGTATCCCGCCAGCCCCGCAGGTGACGCGATCGCATCACGCCGGGGGCGATGCCGGCGCCCAGGTAAGGTTCTCCAGGAAAGTGTCGAAGTCGGCGATCATGTCGTCCGGCCGCTCGAAATGCGGGAAGGCGCCGGTCGGCAGGGTGAGGACGCGCCAGTTCGGCCGGCCCGCGACCCGCGGCGCCAGCCGGTAATCGACGAAGTCGCCGCGCCGCCCGTGGGCCATCCAGACCGGATGGCGCAACGTCTCGTAGAGACGCGTCGTGTCGGTCGGGAACAGGTGGCCTGCGATGAAGCAATACGGGGCGTGCTCGGCACCCGGCTGGTGGGCCGAGGCGTAATCATACGCGAACAGACCCTCGTCGATGTCCTTCGAGCCGAACGTCTTCTGCAGGAAGAAGCGCATGCTCGGCCGGGAGGCCAGCGCGTCGAACAGGGGCCGGCCGAGGGGCGGCCGATCCAGCAGGTCGCGCAGTCGGTCGCGTCCCCGATGGCCGTCCGGAGGTCCGTCGCCGGAGAGTCGCGCATCGAACCCGGTGGGGCTGATCAGGCCGAGGCTGCGGTAATCCTCCGGCCGCTCGACAGCCGCGCGGGCGAGGTAGGAGCAGGACAACGACAGCGCCATCGCGTCGATGGCGCCAACGGAATGCCGTTGCCGGATCTCGGCGACGGCCGCACGGATCGCTTCCACCATCAGGCGGGGCGTGTAGAGGCGGCGCGATCGCTCGGAGAATCCGAAGCCCGGCAGATCCAGGGCGTAGACCGGGCGGGTCTGGCGGTAATGCAGGTAGAGCGGACGGACCTCGTAGGCGTTCGCGGCCGCGTTGATGGAGTGGATCAGCAGGAGCGGCACGCCGTCCCGGTCGGTCGTCCCATACAGCGAGAGCGCGCCGGCGCGATCCGTCGCGAGCATCTCGTGCCGGCCGGGCAGGGCCGGCGGCAGGTCCATGTGGCGGTCGACGGCGAACCGGCTCCAGCCGACGAGCCCGGCGGCCGAGCCGAGACCGGTCAGGATGGCCGCGATCCCGAAGCGACCGGCGCGTGTCTTCTTACGAGGCTGCCGGCTCATCGGGGCTCCAGAACCTCGGTCGGCCCCGACCCGGACGGTGCCAGTGCCGGGAAAGGGGAGACAGTGCCGTCGTATCAGGATGCGTGGCCGGCGAGGCTGTTCGACGCCAACGCCGGGGAACGTCCGGAGGGGCGGATCGGGCTGATGTCCCGGCCCGAGGCCTCGCGGAAGAAGTCCACCGTCGCCGGATCGTTGCGCCAGTCCTGGACGCGCCGCGAGATCAGGGCCTCGCGCGGGCGCTTGTCGTAGTTCGCGTAGGCCGCCGCCACAAATTCCGGCCGCGTCATCGTGCGGGCGGGGCCCGAGCGGCGCGTCTCGGCCTTGAAGAAGAGCGCGCTGCCGGGAATGCCGTAATGCGCGCCAATCTCGGGATAGACGGGCCAGCTGCCCTGGCCCCCGAGGTCGTCGGGCACGAAGGCGTCCAGGTCGCATTCGGGGTAGGCGACGCCGGATTTGGTCAGCAGCCCGCGGGCGAGGTCGGCGACCACGTAGAGCTTGGTGTGGTTGATCGAGTGCATGAAGCAGCCGCGGCGCGCCCACCGCGTCAGGTGCGTATCGAGATCGTACTGCGCCTGGGCGCCGAGGCCACGCAGGTAGGCGACCGACTCGTTCCAGAGATCGAAATAGCCCAGCCGCTCGAAGACCGGCTCGGCAAATAGGCGCAACGCCTGCGCCTGCGAGAAGCCGGCCAGATAGGCGTAGAGCGTGATCGCCGAATGCGAATGCCCCATCGGCCCGGAGATCAGGCCGTTGAGCGAGACGGCATCCTGCACGCCGACATGGATCAGATCCGGATGGTAGGCGCCGAACACGATGGTGGGGATCAGCCGGACCTTCGGGTGTGTCCGAAACCGGTCGATCGTGCCGCCGTCCTTGAACCGGGGCAGGTAGATGCTGGAATAGACGTGATCGTAGCCGTCGGCATGCGCCATCAGGTCCACGAGCTTCGGGAAGCGCCGGGTGACCGTGAAGGCCGAGACGAAATCGACCTGGGCGTCGGGCAGCAGGAAACGCAGCACCTTGGCCATGGAGCCGGCCTGGCAGACTCCGACCACAAGGATGCGAGGCGAGCCCGTCCGCTTCTTCCCGATCTGCGCAAGCCGGTGCCGCGCGCGCCAAAGGCTATCCACCGTCAACATGCCGCTTCTCTCGCATGTCCGCAGGCCGTGGGCAAACCGCACCGACGGCCCGGAGGCGGCTATTGGCGCGTATCGCAACCGGCAAGCAACACCGGAGGGCAGACTATGACAGTGGCGCGAAGTTGTCGTGCCTCAGGACTGGTGGCGGGGCCGTGCCTGATCCAAGCCGAGCCGACAGAGCCGGGAGGATTAAGATGGCGCCGACAAACGTGCCGGAACCCGTTTCGGATATCGAGCGGGCGACCCTGCGCAAGATCACCTGGCGGATCCTGCCGTTCCTGATGCTCGCCTACTTCATCGCGTTCGTGGACCGGGTGAATGCCGGCTTCGCGGCGCTGCAGATGAACCACGATATCGGCTTGTCCGCGGCGCAGTTCGGATTGGGCGGCGGCCTGTTCTACGTGTCCTACGTGCTGTGCGAAGTGCCGAGCAACCTTGCCATGGAGCGGTTCGGCGCTCGGATCTGGATCGCCCGGATCATGATCACCTGGGGGCTGGTTTCGGCGGCCATGGCGTTCGTCGTCGGGCCCACTTCGTTCTACGCGGTCCGCCTGCTGCTGGGCGCCGCCGAGGCCGGCTTCTTTCCCGGGGTGATCCTGTACCTCACCTACTGGTTTCCCCGCGCCTATCGGGGGCGGATCGTGGCCGTGTTCATGGTGGCGATCCCGATCTCGAGCTTCCTCGGCTCACCCATCTCGGCCTCGATCCTCAACACCGACGGGATGCTGGGCTATCGCGGCTGGCAGTGGCTGTTCATCCTCGAGGCGATCCCGGCGGTGCTGCTGGGGATCATCGCATTCGCGGTCCTGCCCGACGGACCCGGCACGGCGCGGTGGCTCACGCCGCAGCAGAGCGCATGGCTGCAGGATCGGCTGGCAGCCGAGCGCGCCTCCGTGGTCGCGGGCGAGGCGGCGCCGGCCCGGCATCTCTCGGTCTGGCAGGTGATGCGCAACCGCTACGTGCTTGCCGCCTCGCTAATTTATGCGGGCGCCTCCGGGGCCAGCCAGTGCCTGTCGCTCTGGCAGCCACAGATCATCAAGTCGTTCGGGCTGACGAACCTGGAGACGGGCCTGCTGAATTCGATCCCGTTCGGCATCGCCTCGGTGCTGATGATCCTGTGGGGCCGGTCCTCCGACAGGCGGCGGGAGCGGGTCTGGCACACGGCAATCCCGCTGGGCCTGCTGGCGCTGAGCCTCGCCGCCTCGATCGCGACCACGCAGCTGCTGCCGACGATCCTGATCCTGTGCCTCGCGGTGACGGCGACCTACATGGTGAAGGGGCCGTTCTGGGCGCTCTCCACCGAATGGCTGTCGGCCGGAGCGGCGGCGGCCGGCATCGCGCAGATCAACGCGATCGGCAATATCGGCGGGTTCATCGGCACATACCTGCTCGGTGTGATCAAGGATGCGACCGGCAGCTACCCGCTCGGCCTGTTGCCCCTCGTGGTGCTGTCGGGATCAGGCTGCCTGCTTGTCGTGGGCCTCGGCCGAGGCCGGCAGCGGGGCGTTGCGCCGGCGCGGGCGTGATCGGGCGTACCGGCCGGCATCGATTCGCTATCGGATGCACTTCGGCGGGCGGATGACACCGTTTCGCGGTCGATTCGCCCGCCTGCGTAGCCGTATCGATGGCACAGTTGTGAAATTCGTGTGTCGGCCCGCGGTCTCGTCACGAGGCCGGGACGCGCCCTGAATTTTGCAAGACGATCAATATCGCGCGACCCGCCGATCTATAGCGCGTCTGAGGTGCATGATCGTATGACGGGAAAGAATATCGGTGCGGCGTAGCTGCAAATACCTGCCCGTGCCGCACAGCGGACTCGCCTGTTGACACGGCAATGCTCGCCCGTTCTTATTCTTGTGCCTGAGGCATGACGCTTCAGCGGTACCCTTCCACGGCGATGATCGCTTTCGGAAGGTTTACGCGAGTTGCTCGCGCACCAGGATATTCAAAGTCGATAGCGCTCAATCGATTGAAATTTTGATCGCGCTTAACAGTCTATATGACCCAAAAGGTCAGGTCTGATTGGTGTCCGAGATTATTCTTGAAGCCAAGAAACGACGCTGCCAGCCCACAAGCTGGCAGCGTCGCCAGCTAGGCGACAACGACGATCGAACTCTTGGGGCGGAATCGAGCCCTTCGAAGTCAAGTAAACCGCCGTCTGAGCAGCGCGCCGAAGTGATAAGCGCTCAGACTTCAGAAACCGGATGGAGTTTTTGAGAACATCCTTTGTCAGCCGGTGTCCAGCTTAACACACGGAGTTCGTAAGATGTTCGCTGTCAGCCCCGTTGCGTCTGCCTCTGGCGCCGCGCTGAGGCCGCAGCTGGTCGATGAGCCGGAGCGGATCGCGTCCGTGATGGCAAACCAACTTGCGAAGCCGGTGGCGTTCGATCCGAGGACGACTTACGCGCTCACGGCCGACGCGGTCCTGTCGCTGGTCCGGGCGCGCCAACCCGCTTCGGACGCCACCGTACCAACAACCCAGCTTGCGCAATCTCCGAAGACGGATGGGCCGGAGAACGCGCCTCAGCCGCAGCGCACGGGCGATACGCGCGCGGCGGCGACGGTGCGCAGCGACGTCGATACCGGATCACAGCGTTCGGGTGATGCTGTCCCGACGGCGACCGCGCTGGATCGGTCAATCGCCGAGAGCAAGGCAGTCCGGCAAGCCGAAGATGCCGCGAAGTGGGATGCTTACATCTACAGTATCACGCATATCGATAGCAGCATCACGGCTGCAATCAGTTTTTACCTCATGTGCAACGACGTTCATTACCAGAGTTTCAAAGCCGAGCATCCCAGTACGGATGTCCGTTGGATCAATGTCGACAACAAAAAGATCGTTTCGCTCTGGCCGAAGGTGACGGATCAGTGGTTTTCGCCACGCTGAAGCCGCTGTCCTGGGCGTGTGGCTGCGTAGTCGAACAGCTGCCGACGTTGCGTTCCGCCAACGATCCGGTTTCGGCCGTCTGACCTGAATCAGACCGCAGCGGTCCTCCATGGAACCGCCACGATCATCGCAGCGACAGGTTGGTCCGTAGATGCGCCGCGAACGGCTGGGTCAGCGCCGTCGTGTGGCGTTCGTCGAGGCGGATCACTCGAGCATTTCCCGATCACGCTGCGATCGGGAACAGCTCTAAGTCCTTGATCGAACGCGTTCGCTTACGCCGACCCGACCTGTACTCCGGCGGCAAGCGCTTCAGGCCGATCGTCGGCATGGGCGGCAATCCGGTCACGGTACAGCAGCTTTTCGCCTGTATCGGCGACCCACGCGGGCGCGGCCTGCTTCAGGAGGCGGCGTGCTCCGCATCGCGCCAGCGTTGACAGTGTCGGAGGCAAGGATTGATCGCGGCGTGAATATTTTGGAGCGTGCCCTCGAAGCCGCGGTCTGAAGCGCTCAGGAACGGGATCCCGAAGGGCAAGCCCTTTGGCAGGGTTCGGGGGCGGAGCCCCTGAGGCATCGGGCCAAGCCCACCGCCAGGGCTCCGTACTGAACCCGCAAAAGATCGAAGCCCTTTTGAAACCGGAACTTTCGTGGTCGGCCTGGAAGACGTTGGGGAGCGAGGGGCTCACGCCGCCTCGATCTCCTCGCTGACCATCAGCCACTCCTCCTCGGCGGCGGCGAGGGCGTCCGCCGCGTCCGAGCGCATCTTGGCGATCTCTCCCGCCTTGGCCGCGTTCTCCCGGAAGGCCGTGCCGTCCTCGAGAGCGGCGTCGATCTTCTGGATCGCTGCCGTGAGCTTGGCCATCCGCGCCTCGATCCCTTCGAGCCGCTTGCGCAGCGGCGCGAGGGCCGCGCGGCGCTCCACCCCGGCGCGGCGCGCCTCGGCCTTCTGACCGCCCGCGGGCTCGACCTCGCGTGTGTCCTCACGCTCCGGGCCGGACAGGACGAACCGGCGGTAATCGTCCATGTCACCGTCGAAGGTCTTCACGGTGCCGTCGGCCACCAGCCAGAGGCGATCCGCGCAGGCCTCGACCAGGAAGCGGTCGTGGCTCACCAGAATGACCGCGCCCTCGTAGTCGTTGATCGCCTCGACTAGGGCCTGGCGACTCTCGATGTCGAGGTGGTTGGTCGGCTCGTCAAGGATCAGCAGGTGCGGACCGTGGAAGGCCGCGAGCCCCATCAACAGCCGCGCCTTCTCGCCGCCGGAGAGTTTTTCCACCGGCGTGTCGGCCTTGTTGGCGCCGAAGCCGAGCCGGGCGGTGGCCGAGCGCACCTTCGCCTCCGGCACATCCGGCATCAATGTCCGCACATGCGCGTAGGCGCTTTCGGCCGGGCGCAACTCGTCGAGCTGGTGCTGCGCGAAATACGCCACCTCCATCTTGGACGACCGCCGCATCTCCCCGGCGATGGCCCCGAGCCGGCCGCCGATCAGCTTGCAGAAGGTCGACTTGCCGTTGCCGTTGGCCCCGAGCAGCGCCACGCGGTCGTCGGGCGCGAGGTTGAGGTCGAGGCCGCTGAGCACGACGCGGTCGCCGTAGCCGGCCTTGACCCGCTCCATGGAGACGATCGGGGGTGAGAGTGGCTTTTCCGGGCTCGGCAGGTGGATCACCGGCACGTCGTCCTCGATCAGGGCGGCGATCGGCTCCATTTTGGCCAGCCGCTTCACCCGGGATTGTGCCTGCCGGGCCTTGGTCGCCTTCGCCTTGAACCGGTCGATGAAGCTCTGCAGATGCGCGCGCTCGGCATCCTGCTTCACCTTGGCCTTGGCGAGCAGCATGCGCTTCTCGGAGAGCTGCTTGGCGAAGCTGGTGTATCCGCCGCGGTAGATCGTCAGCTTGCCGCGGTCGAGATGCAGGATGTGGTCGACGCTGGTGTCCAGCAGGTCGCGGTCGTGGCTGATGATGATCGCGGTGCGCGGATAGCGCTCCAGGTAGTCGTAGAGCCAAAGCGTTCCCTCGATGTCCAGGTAGTTGGTCGGCTCGTCGAGGAGCAGCAGGTCGGGTTCCGAGAACAGGACGGCGGCGAGCGCCACGCGCATCCGCCAGCCGCCTGAGAAGTCCGCGCAGGGCCGCGCCTGGGCGGCCGCGTCGAAGCCGAGCCCGTGCAGGATCGCGGCGGCACGTGCCGGCGCCGAATGCGCGCCGATATCGACCAAGCGGGTTTCGATCTCGGCCCGGCGCAGGCCGTCGGCATGCTCGGCTTCCGCCATCAATTGGGCCCGCTCGGTGTCGGCGGCCAGCACCACCGCGTGCAGCGTCTCCGGGCCGGCCGGCGCCTCCTGGGCGACCGCGCCGATGCGCATGCCCCTGGGCAGGGAAACCGATTTCGCGTCCACCGGCAGGTCGCCGAGGATCGCCTTGAACAGCGTGGTCTTGCCGGCGCCGTTGCGCCCGACGAGACCCACGCGCGCGCCCTCGGGAATCGAGAAGTTCGCGGAATCGAGGATCAGGCGATCGCCGATGCGGTAGGTGAGGTCATGGACGCGCAGCATGGCGGCGTTCTGGCGGTCTAGACGCGGGAGGGCAAGCGCCCTGACGGTGCCGCCGCGCCCCGGCGGCGAAGGCGAGCCGACGCAGGGCACCAGCGTCGATCGCCGTGAGCGATCGCGAAATCCGTAGAAGCCGCTTTAACGGAATCGCATGACTCTCCGATGATTGTGCGAAATCTCTTCGGTGACTGTGCAGCATCCGTCGTTCGAACCGATCAACGTATGTTTTTAGGCGGTAATACCGTCGCGGGCCCGGGGCCTGGCGTCGGATGCTGGTCGACCGGGGTGTGCGCCAGTTGGGCGCCGTGATGGGAGAGGTGTTTTGGGTCGCACCGTGATCCTGACTGATGATCTCGGCCGCGGCGAGCGCCTGGCGCGCAATCTGGGCGGCGGTCCGAGCCTTGTTCTCCACGATCTGTACGGCGATGCGGAGCCGCCCCGGGGGGCGGACCTGGTGATCAGCGATGTCAGCGCGCTGACCTCCGACGCCGTGCTTCGCCTGCGCCGGACGCTGGCCGTCGCGCGTGATAAGGCCACGCCGTTCCTCGCGCTGATCCACGGCAATCTCGGGCGCGGCGAGATCCAGGCGACCGCCCTCGGGGCCACGCGGATCCTCCCGGCCTCCGCGGCCAACGCCTTGCTGGCCACCGCCGTCGCGGCTTTGAGCTCGGCCGGACGCGGCCCCGATGACGGCGTCGCGCTGCGTCGCTGCGCCGACGAGGCGCGGTCCGCCTTCCGGGCGATCTTCCGGGCTGACACGACGCCTGCGGCTGCCATCGTCGATGCCGGCACCACCGTCATCGTCCGGGCGATCCGTGAGGCGAAGGTCCGCGACTGGCTGAACGTGGTGGCCGGTTTCGACGACGTGACCCATCGGCACTGCCTGACGGTCGCCGGCCTGGCCGCGGCCTTCGCGCAGAGCCTGGGCCTCAACGAAACGGATACACATCACCTGACCAAGGGCGCGCTGCTGCACGATATCGGCAAGGCGCGGATCCCCCTCTCGATCCTGAACAAGCCCGCCCCGCTCAATGCGGCGGAACGGCTGGAGATGGATCGGCATCCGGCCATTGGCTACGACATGCTGGCGGATGGCGGCTACGATGCCGGGACGCTGGCCGTGGTCCGCTCGCATCACGAATATCTCGACGGCTCCGGCTACCCGGACGGGCTTCGGGCGCAGGAGATCCCCGATCTCGTCCGCCTGATCACGATCTGCGATATCTTCGCGGCGTTGATCGAGGCCCGCCCCTACAAGGCGCCGAAGCCGATCCGGGAGGCCTACGCGATCCTGGGGACGTTGGGCCCCAAGCTCGATGCGGACCTGCTGCGCGCGTTCCGCCAGGTGGTGGTCGCGTGCGACCAGACGACCTTGCGCGCCTCGGCCTGAGGCGCGCCGTCAGACCAGCTCCCAGGCCGTGCGCTCGCGCATCAGTGCCCGGACCAGCGCGTGGTTCAACTCGTGGCCGGTGTGGAACGCCGAGACATGGCCCTCCACCGGGTGCCCCGCCAACATCAGGTCCCCGATCAGGTCCAGGATCCGGTGGCGCACCGGCTCCTCCGGAACGCGCATCCCGCCGATGACGCGCCCCCGCCAGAGGAGTGCCGCCGAGCGGGCCGAGACGCCCTGCAGGAAATCCTCGCCGACGGCGTAGCCGTAGGCGCGCCCTGCCATGGCGCGAACGTACCGGCCGAAGCTGCGCGCGGGCGCGATCTCCTGCACGAAGCGTTCCGGCGTGATGGCGCCGGACCAGTCGAGCGAGCCGAAATGGGCGAGCGAGACGTGGCCGGTGACGTGCAATCCCGGGCCCGACCCGATCTGGATCAGGCGCCGTCCGTCTTCGACCGTGACCGTCCGGCGCATCCGCAGCACCCGGCAGGGGGCGGGCTGCTCGGTCCGGCCCACGTCCCGGATCGCCGCGCACCAGGGCGTCGCGCTCCCGTCGAAGATCGGCAGTTCGTCGGCGTCGATCTCGACCAGCACGTTGTCGATCCTGAGGGCGTGCAGGGAAGCCATCAGGTGCTCGATCGTACGCACGAGCACCCCGTCCCGCCGGATCGCCGAAGAGAGCGGCTGCGATTCCCGGAACTGCCACAGGGCCGGCACATCGACGGCCTCCCCCGTGTTCAGGTGGCGGCGGAAGACGATGCCATGTCCTGCAGGCGCCGGGCAGACGCGAACCGTCGCATGGCGGCCGGAATGCAAGCTGTGCCCGGAGCGCTCGAACGCATCGGTCAATGTCGCCTGCAGCCGGACGATCGGGCTGACCGGTCCGGCGAAGGAATGGGCGATGTCGAACGTCTGGTGCATTGCGAATCGTCTGGCGCCGAGGCGCGGGAAATTATCCCTCTCCACCGATTCCCGCTAATAAACTCCTGTTCAGCCAAGCGCGGCTTGACCGGCCCGCGCGTGACCGTCACCATCGATTTCGCCTCATCGCTGGCGCGCGGCCGGGTCGGCGCGCCGCTCCAAGATGCGGGCTGCTTCCGTCCCCACAGTTGCTGGTCGGCACCCGTCAGGACAGGGACGGAGGCTGGGGCCGAAGGGACAGGATCGATGGCGCGGTTGGGGACGATACCCTTCTTCAAGGATCCGGGCATCGAGCTCGGTCCGTTCGAGACCCGCTGCCACTGGCGCCGCTTCGACGAGAACGAGGTTCTGGTCGATTTCGACGACATATCCACCGACGTCTACTTCATCGCCACGGGCGAGGTCCGCATCCTGAACCGGACCCAATCCGGCAAGGAGGTGATCCTCGGCGAGATGCGCGGCGGGGCCTTCTTCGGCGAACTCGCCGCCATCGACGGGATCGGCCGCTCGGCCAACGTGACGGCGCTGACCCGCGGCGAGGTCTGCGTGGTGCCGGCCGCGGTGTTCCGCCAGATGGTGTTCGCCTCCGAGGCGATCGCCGACCGGCTGTTCCGGCTGCTGGCCAAGCGCGTGCGCGAACTCAACACCCGGCTCATGGAGCACGCGCTCCTGGACCTGAAGCACCGGCTCTACGCCGAGCTGCTGCGCCTCTCGGTCCCGCGGTCGGGCACCTCCGGCGAGCGGGTCGTGTCGCCGCCGCCCTACCACCACGTGCTGGCCGCCCGGATCGGCTGCCGCCGCGAGCAGGTCACACGAGAGTTCACCGCGATGGCGGCCGAGGGCCTCGTCGACCGCACCCGCGGCGCCCTTGTGCTGCGACGGCCCGATCTCCTCGAAGCGCGCGTGGCCGAGGCGCTGCGCGAGGATTCCTGACGCTTTGGCCGACGCACCGGCGCTGCGCCTGCGGCTGGAGGATCTCACCAAGCGCTTCGGCAGCCACCTCGCCGTCGATGCGGTGAACCTGGCGCTTGAGCCCGGGGAGTTCTTCTGCCTGCTCGGGCCGTCCGGATGCGGGAAGAGCACCCTCCTGCGCATGATCGCGGGCTTCGAGATCCCGAGTTCCGGCCATGTCCGGCTCGGCGAGCAGGACCTCACGGCGCTGCCTCCGCACCGGCGGCCGGTGAACATGATGTTCCAGTCCTACGCGCTGTTCCCGCACATGAGCGTGGCCGGCAATGTGGGCTACGGACTGAAGGGACTGGGCCGGGCCGCCGCTACGGCTCGCGTCACGGAGCTGCTGCGTCTCGTGCGCCTCGACGGCTTCGGGGATCGCCGCCCGGATACGCTGTCGGGCGGGCAGCGCCAGCGGGTCGCGCTCGCCCGGGCGCTCGCCCGCGAGCCCAAGCTGCTTCTCCTCGACGAGCCCCTCGGTGCCCTCGACCGCGGCCTGCGCGAGGAGACCCAGGCCGAGTTGCGCGCCGTGCAGCGCCGGCTCGGTACGGCGTTCATGGTGGTGACCCACGACCCCGAGGAGGCAATGATGCTCTCCGATCGCGTCGGCGTGATGGAGAATGGACGGCTCGCTCAGGTTGGGACGCCCGCCGAGCTGTACCGCCGCCCGGCCAGCCGCTTCGTGGCGGGCCTGCTCGGCGACGTGAATCTCATCCCCGGCCGGCTGGGACCGGCCGAGCCCGGCGACACGCGTGCGGTGGACACCGCCTACGGGCCGGTCCGCGCCGCTGCGACTTTGCTGCCCGAGGGCGCCTCGGTCGTCATCGCGGTGCGCCCGGAAGACCTCATCCTCGGCGCCGAGGGCCTACCGGTGACGATCGCCGACGCGCTCTTTCTCGGCGACCGCCTGCGGCGCACCCTGCGCCTCCCCGATGGCACCCTGCTTCGGTCGAGCGGCAGGCCGGGTGGGCACACCGAACCCCTGGGCGCCGACACCCGCGCGGGGTTCGCCCCCCGCGACGCGGTGATCCTGCCGGCATGATCCGCGCTGCGACGAACCGGGCCCGCACGGCTGCGACCCGGGAGCGGCGGCCTTGAGGGTGAAGGGGTCCGGAAAGCGTCTGTTCGACCGGCTCGTGCGCCTGCCGCCGCTGCTGTGGCTGTCGGCGTTCTTCCTGCTGCCCGTCGCCATCACCCTCAAGATCAGCCTGTCGGAGCCGGCCACCGCGATCCCGCCCTACCTGCCGGTCTTCGATTGGCAGGGCGGTATCGAAGGCTGGTCGTCCTTCCTCGAAGCCCTGAACCTCGACAATTACGCCACGCTCGCCGCCGACACGCTCTACCGCGATGCCGCCCTCGGCTCGCTCGCCTACGCCGCGGCGTCCAGCCTGATCCTCGTCGCCCTCGGCACGCCGCTCGCCTACGCGCTGGCCCGGGCACCCGCGCGCTGGCAGCCCCTCCTCGTCGCCCTGGTGGTGGTGCCGTTCTGGACGAGTTTTTTGATCCGGATCTACGCCTGGATCGCGATCCTCAAGCCCGAGGGGCTGCTGAACCTGATCCTGCTTCGCCTCGGCCTGATCTCCGAGCCGCTGATCATCCTGAACACCGATGCCGCCATTCTGATCGGTCTCGTCTACGCCTACCTGCCGTTCATGGTGCTGCCGCTCTACGCGGTGATGAATCGGCTCGATCCCGCGCTGCGCGAGGCGGCGGCGGACCTCGGCGCGTCGCCGGCCCGGGTGTTCTGGTCGGTGACGCTGCCGCTCAGCCTGCCGGGGATCGCGGCCGGGGCCGGGCTCTGCTTCATCCCGATGGTCGGCGAGTTCGTAATTCCGGATCTCCTGGGCGGCTCGGAGACCCTGATGCTCGGTCGGGTGCTGTGGAGCGAGTTCTTCTCGAACCGCGACTGGCCGCTCGCGTCGGCCGTGGCGGTGCTGATCCTCGCCATCGTCATCGTTCCCGTGGTGCTGTTCCGCGACAGCCTGCGCACCGGCGGGGAGGGCCGTCCGTGACCTGGGTGACCCGCACGGCGCTGACGATCGGGCTTATGTTCCTGTACGCGCCGATCCTGGTGCTGATCGCCTACTCGTTCAACGCCTCGAATCTGGTGACGGTCTGGGGTGGATTCTCGATGCGATGGTACGGCGCGCTCCTGGCGGATGCGCCGCTGATGGCGGCGGCGTGGGTCTCCCTTCGGGTCGCGCTGCTCACGAGCGTGATCGCGACCATCTTGGGGACCCTCGCGGCCTTGGCCCTCGAACGCCACGGCCGCTTCCGCGGGCGGGCGCTGTTCACCGGTCTGATCTTCGGGCCGATGGTGATGCCGGAGGTAATGATCGGCCTGTCGCTCCTGCTGATGTTCATCGGCATCGGCGTCGACCGGGGCATCGCCACCATCGTGATCGCGCACGCGACCTTCTGCACCGGCTTCGTCGCCGTCGTGGTGGCGGCGCGGTTGCGCGGCCTCGACCGTGGGCTCGAAGAGGCGGCTGCCGATCTCGGCGCGAGTCCGTCGCGGGTGTTCCTCACGATCACGCTGCCGCTGCTCGCGCCCGCCGTGCTGGCCGGCGCGTTGCTCGCCTTCACGCTCTCGCTCGACGACCTCGTGATCGCGAGCTTCGTGTCGGGCCCGGGCTCGACCACGCTGCCGATGCGGCTGTACGGCCAGGTCCGGCTGGGGGTGAATCCCGAGATCAACGCCGCCTCGACGCTCCTCGTCGTACTGGTCAGCACGTTCGTCCTGCTGGCCTCCTGGCTGACCGTGAGACGTACGCGTGCCTGAGCGCCGGTTCATCCCGCGCCGGACCGACCCGGCCACGCGCGACGTGCGCCCGCGCACGCAGGCGCGCGACCGTGAACCGTACGATCCCAGGGAGTGGGCTGCTGATGCGGCCGTTCCCCAAGGGACTACCGTCATGATCCGTGCGCTGACAACGATCTCCCTGGCCGCTGTCCTCCTGGCACCGGCGGCGCAGGCCCGACCGATCCGCGCGCAGGTGCAGCCGTCGGCCAGCCCCGCCGTCAAGGCGCGCCAAGCTGCGCTGAAGGATTTCGACGCCCGGATGAGCCGCCTCGATTCCCTGATGGGCCTGTCGCCCCGGGCGGCCCCACGCTCGCGCTCGGCGGAGGCCGGGCGCTAGTACGCGCAACGTCGGAAGGGCTAACGGCCGAGGCCGCCGGCCTCCTCGATGAAGCGCGCGACGGCATCCGCCCCATCGCCACCGCGCAGGGATGCGAACACGTAGGGGCGGGCGCCGCGCATCCGCTTCGTGTCGGCCTCCATCACCGACAGGTCCGCGCCGACCAGTGGCGCGAGATCGGTCTTGTTGACGATCAGCAGGTCCGACCGGGTGATGCCGGGACCGCCCTTGCGGGGAATCTTCTCCCCGCCGGCCACGTCGATCACATAGAGCGTGATGTCGGCGAGTTCCGGTGAGAACGTCGCCGCGAGGTTGTCGCCGCCGGACTCGATCAGCACCAGGTCGAGCTTCGGGAAACGCCGACTCATCTCGGCGACCGCGGCGAGGTTGATCGAGGCATCCTCGCGGATCGCCGTATGCGGGCAGCCGCCGGTCTCGACGCCCAGGATCCGCTCCTCCGGCAGCGCCCCGGCCACGGTCAGGATCCGGGCATCCTCCTTTGTGTAGATGTCGTTGGTGATCGCGCAGATCTCGTAGCGGTCGCGGAAGCGCTTGCAGAGCTGCTCCATCAGCGCGGTCTTGCCCGAGCCCACGGGGCCGCCGATGCCGACGCGGAGTGGGCCGTTCGAGGAGGTCATGCTGCGTTCTCAGGATCGGAAGATGCGGGAATACTGGGTCTCGTGCCGGAACGAGCCGAGATCGAGCCGGATGGTGGCAGACCCGATCGCGTCGAGATCCGCGTCGTGCGCCGCCTCCGCGAGCCGGACCAGGAGGGGCGCGAGCGCCGCGACCACCCGCGTGCCGGCGGCCTGACCGACCGGGGCCGCACGCAAGGCCGCCGACACGAGGTTCTGGACGAAGGCGAGGGCGTAGGCCGCGAGCATCGGCGGCAGCGCCATGCCGTGCGCCCCCGCGGCCGCGCCGACCGCGACGGGATAGGCGACCGGTCCCGGAAGACGTCCGGCCAACGCCGAGAGCCGTTCGCAGGACCAGGCGCCCAAAGTCGCGTCGAGGAAGCTGCGACCCTGCTGGCTCGTCTCCAGGTGCAACTCGCGCGACGGTGCCAGGGCCAGAGCGAGATCGTTGATCGCGGCGATCCCGTCCGGCCCGGCCGCGACTGCCGCCCGTTGGGCGTGGGCCGCGAGGATCAGGTCGTTGCGCAGGGCGCCGTACGCGCACACGTCCGCGAGCCACGCGGCGAGGCTCGGCTCGTCATGCACGTCGCCGGTCTCGGCGGCCCATTCCAGGCCGTGCGAATACGCGTAGGCCCCGACCGGATAGCCGGGCGACAGCCACGCCATCAGCCGGAGCGCCTCCAGCGTCTCAGCCATCGGCATGGTGGTGATGGTGCGGGCCGTGCCCATCGCCGTGCGCACCCCCATGGTCGTGCGCTTGCCCATGACCGTGCGCATGGCTGTGCGCTTGCCCACCGGAGTAGGCTCCTCCCTCCGGCCGGAACGGGCGCTCCACGGGTTCGGCGGTCCCGCCGAGCCCCCGGATCATGTCGGCGAGCACATGATCGTCGGCGATCCACACGGCGTCGGCCCCGATCTCGGCCGGGATATGCCGGTTGCCGATGTGCCAGATCAGCCGCCTCAGGGCGTGCTCGCTGGCGGCGCGGATCTCCAGCAGGCACTCGGGCGCGGCCTCGACCCAGATCAGGCGGCCATCCTCGAGCACGAGGGCATCGCCGTCGTCCAGCACGACCGCCTCCGGCAGGTCGAGCAGAAACCGCATGCCCCCCTCTCCCCGCATGCCGACGCGGCGGCGATGGCGCGCGCCGGAATCGAGGACCACCCGGTCGACGATCTCGCCCCCGGACAGGTGCTCGCGGCGGAGGATTCGGGTGGCGCGGATCATTCTTGGGACGGTCTCTCGTTTGATCTCGGCGCCGTCATACGACATCGTCTTCAGGGATGCCCGGATAGAAGGAGAGATCGAGTATCTGCTCGACCGAGTACGGGCAGATCTTCGGAAACGTCTTCTCCGGCAGGCGCGTTTCGCTGGACGCGCCAAGCGTGGCGATGCGATAAGCGCTCTGCATCACACGCTCGGGCCAGGATCGCAGGCTCGGACTCGTATCCACCAGACCGTCGATCCGGATCCTTTGCCCCACGATGGTGGTGCGCCAACCGTATTTCCGCTTTTCCGGCTGAAACTCCCATTTCAGCAGGTGGAGAAGAAGCACGGCGAGACGGCTGCGGATCTCGGATTTCTGCGACCCGCCCAAGCTCTCGATCTCCTCGGCAAGGTTCAGCCTATCGATCTCCGACACTCGACCGGCCCGAAGGAGCGCCGACTGCTGCTCGGTCCAGAGACAGAGATCGGTTTCATAGAGATCCGATTCGGGCGTCTTCAGCGCGGCCTTCGCCATGTCCGGCCTCCTGTTCGTTCGCGCCACGATAGCTCAGAACAGGAAGTAGCGCTGCGCCATCGGCAGCACCTCGGCGGGCTCGCAGACCAGGAGTTCGCCGTCGGCCCGCACGTCGTAGGTCTCGGGATCGACCTCGATCATTGGCGTGGCATCGTTGAGCACCATGCTCTTCTTGGAGATGCCGCCGCGGACGTTCTCCACGGCGACCAGCTGCTTCTGCACCCCGAGCCGCTCCCGCAAGCCATCCTCCACCGCCGCCCGGGACACGAAGGTCAGCGCGGTCGCGTAGGGCACCCGGCCGTAGGCCCCGAACATCGGGCGGTAATGCACCGGCTGGGGCGTCGGGATCGAGGCGTTCGGGTCGCCCATCGGGGCGGCCGCGATGCTGCCGCCCTTCAGCACGAGATCGGGTTTCACGCCGAAGAAGGCGGGTGTCCAGAGCACGAGGTCGGCGAGCTTGCCGGGCTCCACCGAGCCGATATGCTTCGAAACGCCGTGCGCGATCGCCGGGTTGATCGTATATTTCGCGACGTAGCGCCGGGCGCGTAAGTTATCGGTGCCGGAGGCGTCCCCCGCGAGTGCGCCGCGCTGGCGCTTCATCTTGTCGGCGGTCTGCCAGGTGCGGATCACGACCTCGCCGACCCGGCCCATGGCCTGGCTGTCCGACGACATCATCGAGAGCGCGCCGATATCGTGCAGGATGTCCTCGGCCGCGATCGTCTCGCGCCGGATCCGGCTCTCGGCGAAGGCGAGGTCCTCCGGGATCGACGGGTCGAGGTGGTGGCAGACCATGAGCATGTCGAGATGCTCGTCGATGGTGTTGCGGGTGTAGGGCCGCGTCGGGTTGGTCGAGGACGGCAGCACGTTGGGCAGCCCCGCGACCTTGATGATGTCGGGCGCGTGTCCCCCGCCCGCCCCCTCGGTGTGGAACGCGTGGATCGTGCGGCCCTTGAACGCCGCGATCGTGTCCTCCACGAAGCCCGACTCGTTGAGCGTGTCGGTGTGGATCATGACCTGGATGTCGTGGGCGTCCGCCACCGATAGGCAGGTGTCGATCGCCGCCGGGGTCGTGCCCCAATCCTCATGGAGCTTCAGCGCGCAGGCCCCCGCCCGGACCATCTCGACGAGGCTCTCCGGCCGCGAGGCGTTGCCCTTGCCCGCGAACGCCAGGTTCATCGGGAAGCTGTCGGCCGCCTCGATCATCCGGGCGATGTGCCAGGGCCCCGGCGTGCAGGTGGTGGCGAAGGTCCCGTGCGCCGGCCCGGTACCCCCGCCCAGCATCGTGGTCACCCCCGAGCACAGGGCCTCTTCGATCTGCTGCGGGCAGATGAAGTGGATGTGGCTGTCGAACCCGCCGGCCGTGAGGATCTTGCCCTCGCCGGCGATCACCTCCGTGCCGGGCCCGACGATGATGTCGATGCCGGGCTGCACGTCGGGGTTGCCGGCCTTGCCGAGCTTGAAGATACGGCCGCGCACGATGCCGACATCGCATTTCACGATGCCCCAATGGTCCAGCACCACCGCGTTGGTGATCACCGTATCGACGGCGCCCGCCGCGTTGGTGACCTGGCTCTGGCCCATCCCGTCGCGGATCACCTTACCGCCGCCGAACTTCACCTCCTCGCCGTAGGTGGTGAAATCGCGCTCGACCGTAATCTCGAGGGACGTATCGGCCAGCCGGATGCGGTCGCCCGTGGTCGGGCCGAACATGTCGGCGTAGGCGGCCCGGGGGAGGGCGGCGGGTTTGGGCATGTTGGCCATGGTCACAGCTTGCCCATCACGTCCCCCCGGAAGCCGTACACGGTGCGACCGCCCGAGAGCGGCACCAGCACGACCTCCCGGGTGGAGCCCGGCTCGAACCGCACCGCCGTGCCGGGCGCGATGTCGAGGCGCCGGCCGCGGGCTTTCTCGCGCTCGAAAACGAGGCCGGGGTTCACCTCGAAGAAATGGTAGTGCGAGCCGACCTGGATCGGCCGGTCGCCGGTGTTGGCCACCGCGATCACCGCGCGGTCGGCCTCTGCGTTGAAGACGATCTCGCCGGGCAACGTGGTGACCTGGCCGGGCACGTCGGCCGAGAGCGCCCCGCGGATCGGGTGATGCACCGTCACGAGCTTCGTCCCATCCGGGAAGGTCGCCTCGACCTGGATGTCGGGGATCATCTCCGCGATGCCGGGCATCACTTGGTCCACCGTCAGAACGTTCGCCCCCGCCTGCATCAGCTCGGCCACCGTGCGCCCGTCGCGCGCGCCCTCGACCACGAAGTCGGTGATCAGCGCCACGGCCTCCGGGTGGTTCAGCTTGACGCCGCGCGCCTGGCGGTTGCGCGCCACCTGCGCCGCCATGGCGATCAGCAGCTTGTCCTTTTCGCGGGGCGTCAGCAGCACGTGAGAACCTCGTCGTTGCGGCCATGCGAGCAAGAAACATGCGCGCCGCGGGGTCAAGGCTCGGCGCGTCTCACTCCGTCATCGCGGTGAAACCCGCGAACAGGTCGGGCAGCGGCTCGCCCCGGATCCGGCTCGGAAGGTCGCGCGGATGGATGAACTCGTCCCGGAACCACGGGTAGCGGCCCGGATCGAAGGAGTTGCGCAACCAGTCGATGACGCGGCGGACGCGACCGATCCGCTCCGCATCGGGGTGGTAGGTCAACCATATGTCGAGACCGTAGCGGCCGAGATTGTCCACCGGGACGACCTGGGCCCCGATGGCGGTGGCGTAGGTCGGCAACAGGCCGATCCCCGCGCCTTTCGCGATCGCCCAGTAATAGGCGCTGCTGACGTTGATCTTCAGCGTCACGGGAATCTCGGCGGGAAATCCCTCCAGGCCTTTCGCATAGTCTTCGAGGCCTATCGTCTGGCTCGCGGCCTGGACCACGATCCGGTGCCGCGCGAGATCCGCCGGCTTCTCCGGCAATCCGTAGATCTGCTCGTAGCTGCGCGCGGCGTAGGGCATGATGTGCATGCGCCCGAGCTTGACCATGCGCAGGTCGGGGCTCGTCGGCCGCGTGAGCTGGATCGAGACGTCCGCCTCCAGCCGCAGCACGTCGGCGGATTCCATGGCGCAGCGCAAATCGACGGTCAGGCGCGGATTGGCGCGCTGAAACTCCACTAGCCGTGGTGCCAGCCAGAACGCGCCGAGGCCTTCCGTGACCGCGATGCGCACCTCGCCGGTCTCGGCGAACGGGGCCGCGTCGCCCGCGAGCATCAGCCCGAACGCCGCCGTCTCCATGCGGCTCGCGGCCTCCAGGATCGCTCGCCCCTCGGCGGTCAACCGTACCCCGTCGATGTGCCGGGTGATCAGCGGTGCGCCGATCCGCGCTTCGAGGTCACTGACCCGCCGCCGGATCGAATTGATCGAGAGCCCGAGGCTGGCCGCCGCCGAACGGAAGCTGCCGCACCGATGCAGGGTGAGGAACACCCGGACACTCTGCCAATCGGGCATCGAGCCGTGGTCGACCTCGACCCGTTCCATCCGCGGAACACCCCTGTTTCAAATCATGCACATACAGCGACTGCGCTAGATGCGAAGTGCTGCAGCGTCAATCCGTTCCCGAATGACAGGTCATCCGATGACGGTGCACGTCGCTCACCCCCGTTTCGCGGCACAGAACCCGCCGCCACTGAGCATTCCGCCGCTGCTCCCGGAGCCGCGCCATGACCTCGGCGCGATGCGGGTCGAGCGGGTCGCCCGGCACCTCGTCGCCTTCCTGCCGACGCCGGACGACCTCGGACGGCTCATCGAGGCGGCGCGGGTGGACCTGCCCGACCTGGCACCGCTCGCCACGGTGCAGCGGGTGCTGTCGATCAATCCCGACAGCGTCGTCGCGATCGCCCAGCGACACCGGTTCGACGCCGCCGATCCACGCGGCGAGGGCTTCGTGGCCTGCCTGATGCTGAACGGCGCCGGTCTCGCGGCCTTGAAGGCGGGAACGTTCGATGCAGCCGAACCGCCCTCCGCCATGCTGGTCGGGCAGCATGAGCGTCCGGCCGCGATCTACGTCTGGGGCGTGTATGCGCGTCGTCGGCTCGCCGGCGGCGTCGGCCTCGTGTTCGACCGCCTGTCGAGCCCCCTGTACCAGGGCGTCGATTTCTACGCCCGCGCGGCGACGCCCGAGGGCGCCGACCTGCTCACCACCCTGGGCTTCGCCAGGGGCGGGGGAGCGAGCGGACACCTCTATCATTTCGCGCGCACGCCGGTCCCAGAGATCTCGCCGCCCTACGACAGCCACAGGCCCGGCCTCAGCGGCGTCAGCGTCGCCGTAGCGCGCAGCTTCGAGGATCTCGCCCGGGTCGTCGCCCTGCGGGCCGCCGTCTACATGGCCGAGCAGGCCTGCCCGTACGAGGAGGAGTTCGACGGCAACGACCTCTCGGCCACCCACCTGATCGGCTATGTCGGCGACGAGCCGGCCGGCTGCCTGCGGATCCGCTTCTTCGCCGACTTCGCCAAGATCGAGCGGCTGGCCGTCCGGGCGGAATACCGCAACACCCGCATGGCCTTCGCGCTGGTCCGGGCCGGGATCGAGCTGGCCCGGGTCAAGGGGTATCGCCGGCTCTACGGCCACGCACAGAAGCGCCTCGTCGGATTCTGGAGCCGGTTCGGCTTCCGGGTCTTCGAGGGCGCGCAGGAACTCGTGTTCTCGGATTTCGACTATGTCGAGATGCTGCTGGAGGCGGAGCCGCACCCGGAGGCGATCGGGATCGGCGTCGATCCCTACGTGATCATCCGCCCCGAGGGCCGGTGGCACAAGGCGGGCGCGCTGGACCGGTCGCGCGCCAGGGCGGTGACGCGGCCCTCCGTCGACGGGCCCCTGTCGCAATGACCCGCCACTTGAACCCGGCGCTGTACCGGCGGCCGAGCAGCGTGCCTGTGCTGGTCCTGGTCGACATGCAGCAGGAATACGAGGTCGCCGGCCGCCCGCTGGCCCTTCCGGGCATCGCCCCGGCGCTGGAGAAGTGCCGGCTGGCCCTCGATCATGCCCGGGACAGCGGCATCCCGATCGCCTACGTGCGCTGGATCGGGGCTCCCCTCTTCCAGGCCGGCTCGCGGTTCGCCCGCTGGATCGAGGGGTTCGAGCCTCACGGGTGCGACATGGTCTTCGACCGGGACCGGCCGTCCTGCTACGCCAGCCCGGCCTTCGCCGACGCGATGGAGCGCGGCGGCGTGCAATTGGTGATCGCGGGTTTCGCCGGCGAGGCCGCCTGTCTCGCCACGGCGATCGATGGCTTCCATCGCGGGCAGGAGGTGACGTTCCTGTCCGACGCCTCGGCCAGCCACGATCTCGAAGGCATCGCGGCCCACGATGTGCACCGCTCGATCAGCGCGGTGATGCGCGCCTTCGCGGATGTCATGGACACGCAAGCCTGGGTCGCGGCGTCCGCGCCGTTCAGGCCCGTATCAACCCCGCTGAATCCCTCGGCACGCCAATGACCGGTTCCGATCCCCACGAACGCGCCGCACCGCAGAGCCCCAAGAACTACGACGCCATCGATCGCCGGCTCGGGCAACATGCGGTGGGTCTGGTTCAGGCCGCCCGCGAAAGCGGAGACGCGGCATTGATCGCGCAGGCCGAGGCCATGGCCATGGCGGTGGGGTTCGCCCTCGCGTCCCGCCTGCCGGCTCACCCGGAGGCCGGTGAGGCCTGACGGGTCAGACGACCGTGTCGTCGCCGTCGATGAGGCGCATGGCGCGCAGCCGTGCGGTGCGCTCGTCGCGCGATCGCAGGTCGGCCCGGATGGCAGCCCAGAGCGCCGCCGCCTCGGCCATGCGCTCAGGCTCGACCGCCGCGTCGGTCTCGGTCTCGCGCTGATCGAACGCGTCCATGTCGTGGCATCCCGCGCCTTGAGGTGCGGTCCGGTAACAGCACAAACCTTCCGCGGTCCAGCCTCAAATACAGGCATCGCGTGTACAACCGGCGCAAATCGTCACGACCGACAGGTTTCACGGATGGCTGAGCTGTCGCCGGGCACATTGCGAGGCCGGCGGAACTGAGACTTCCACGCCCGCACGGCGGATTGCATGGGTTGGACGACACGTCGAACCGCCGAATGCTTTGTCGGCTCCAGGCAGGGGGTCGGTTCGACGGACGCCGCCGAACCTCAGCGCGTCCCGGCGGATCGGGCCACCGCCGCTATGAGCGGGTCGCGACCGACCGGTTGCCGGCCGGGACGCCAGCTTCGCCACATCCCGGAAACACAACGGACACGCAAAGGTGCCACCTGTCCGGCCAGCGCGGCCTCGTGCCTTCGGCATGACGGACCGGACCTTGCTCAGACCTTCGTCAGCGTGGCGATGATGGAATCGACGACGTCGATCTGGTGCTGCACGTCCACAAGCCGCGGACCTGCGGCCGCGCCGTCGCCGAGCACGAAGGTGCCCTTCTGCCGGCGCGCGTCGCGCAGCTTGCGTACGGATGCGGCGATGGTCTGCCGCTCCTCGATCAGCGCCGCCCGCAACTCGGTCAGGCCATCCAATTCCAGCGTCTCGGCCATGCGGCGTCCCGGTCTCCTGGCTTCGCGATCCGGCCGGCGGGCATTCCAGCGCGTCGTCGAACCGGCTTTCTGGCTCATCTGCGGGGCTGTTGTCACGGGCGCAATCGGTCCGGGACGGACACGACGAGCGCCGCCTCGCCCTAATGTCGCCGTGACGATTGTATGCTAGGGAATGCAATATTCTTTCGAGGCGCATCGCGGAGTTTCGCGGCGGCGTCGCGGGATCGCCGCGAGCTTCGCGGCCCGATCACGCAAGGCCCAATCCGGCATGTCGCGCGATGATGACAGCCATCGCGGCACGACCCGATCGGACGAGGCTGTCGCGTTACACGGCGGAGGGGGCTGCGGCCGATGACAGGTGAGCGGAAGCCGCGGCGGTCCCGCGGTTTGGTGACGACGATCGTGGCCGTGGCGGTGCTGGGCGGCGGGGCCTACGGGTACGTGCGCACGACCCAGCGGCCCGTCGCCAAGGCGAAGGCGGCCGCCCCGATCGCCGTTCCGGTGACGGCCGGGATGGTCGAGCAGGGTCCGTTCGCGCTGGTGCTGAACGGCCTGGGCACGGTCCAGGCCTACAACACCGTTCAGGTGCGCACCCGGGTCGACGGCGAGATCAATCAGGTCGCGTTCCGCGAGGGCCAGAATGTCCACAAGGGCGACATCCTGGTCCAGATCGACCCGCGCCCCTACCAGGCGACCCTGGACCAGGCGAAGGCCAAGAAGGACCAGGACACCGCCAACCTCAACAACGCCAAGGCGGACCTCGTCCGCTACACGGGACTGGGCGCCTACGCGTCGCGCCAGCAGACCGAGACGCAGACCGCCCTGGTCGCCCAGTTGACCGCGCAGGTCGCCTCCGATCAGGCCTCCATCGACAACGCCACCACGCAGCTCGGCTACGCGACGATCCGGGCGCCAATCGACGGCGTGACCGGCTTCCGGCAGGTCGACATCGGCAACATCGTCAACGCCGCGGGACAGTCGGCGATCGTCACCATCACCCAGGTCGAGCCGATCTTCGTGGTGTTCACGGCGCCCGAGGACCAGTTGCCCGCGATCGTGGCAGCCCTGCGCGCCGGCGAGGTGCCGGTGGAGGCGCGGACCACGGACGGGCTGACCAAGCTGGCGGACGGCAAGCTAGCCTTGTTCAACAACCAGGTCGACACCGCGACCGGCACGATCCGCCTGAAGGCCGTGTTCCAGAACCAGAACCACGCCCTCTGGCCCGGCCTGTCGGTCTCGACCCGGATGCGGGTCGGCACGGTGGCGGCCGCTACGACGGTACCGGACGATGCCGTCCAGCACGGCCCGGACGGCCTGTTCGCCTTCGTGATCGACGAATCCAACCACGCGCATCAGCGCACGCTGAAGGCGGGGCGCTCCGATTCCGGCCGGACGCAGGTTCTGGGCGGTGACATCAAGCCGGGCGAGCGGGTGATCACCGCCGGGCAGTACAAGGTGCAGGACGGCAGCCTCGTGGCCGATCCCCACGCGGCCCACACCGCGCAGGCGGAGACGGGCGCCGCAATCCGGTCGGCCGAGGCCAAGCCGTGATCGGGTCCGGGTCGGACGGGGCGACGGCCATGCCGCAAGAGGGTCTGCGATGAAAGCTGGCATCTCGGCGCCGTTCATCCGCTTCCCGGTGGCGACCACGCTGATCATGGTCGGCATCCTGTTCCTCGGGATGGTGGCCTACCCGCTGCTCGGCGTCGCGCCCCTGCCGCAGGTGGATTTCCCGACGATCCAGGTCACCGCGCAATTGCCCGGCGCCAGCCCGGAGACCATGGCCTCCTCGGTGGCGCAGCCGCTGGAGCGGCAATTCTCGCAGATCCCGGGCGTCGCCCAGATGACCTCGACCAGCTCGCTGGGCATCTCGACGGTCACGGTCCAGTTCGACCTCAACCGCAACATCGACGGTGCCGCCAGCGATATCCAGGCGGCGATCAACGCGGCGAGCGGGCAGCTGCCGAAGAGCCTGCCGAGCCCACCGACCTACCGCAAGGTGAACCCGGCCGATTCGCCGATCCTGCTGCTCTCGGCCACCTCCGACAGCATGCCGCTGATCGACGTGGACGACGCGGTGGACGTGCAGCTCGCCCAGCGCATCAGCCAGATCTCGGGCGTCGCGCAGGTGTTCATCGGCGGCCAGCAGAAGCCCGCAGTGCGGATCCAGGTCGATCCGGCCAAGCTCGTCGCCAAGGGCCTGTCGCTGGAAGATATCCGCGCGCCCCTCTCGCTCACCACGGTGAACAACCCGAAGGGCAGCATCGACGGAACGAGTCACAGCTACACGATCTACGCCAACGACCAGCTCACCACGGCGCAGAACTGGAACGACGTGATCGTCGCCTACCGGGACGGCGCCCCGTTGCGGGTGCGGGACATCGGCACCGCGGTCGCCGGCCCCGAGGATACCAAGCAGGCCGGCTGGACCAACGGCCAGCGCGGCGTGTTCCTGGTAGTCTTCAAGCAGCCGGGCGCCAACGTCATCGACACGGTGGACAGCATCAAGGCGCAGTTGCCGCGCCTGACCGCGACCCTGCCGGCCGGCATCAAGATCGGCATCCTCAGCGACCGCACGCAAACCATCCGGGCCTCCGTGGAGGACGTACAGTTCACGCTGCTGATCACCATCGTGTTGGTGGTCGGGGTGATCTTCGTGTTCCTGCGCAGCTTCTGGGCGACCGTGATCCCGAGCGTGACCGTGCCGCTCGCCCTGCTCGGCGCCTGCGCGCTGATGTGGCTCGCCGGCTATACCCTCGACAACCTGTCCCTGATGGCGCTGACCATCTCGGTCGGCTTCGTGGTCGACGACGCCATCGTGGTGCTGGAGAACATCAGCCGCTACGTCGAGGAGGGGATGCGGCCCATGGAGGCCGCGTTCAAGGGCGCGGGCGAGATCGGCTTCACCATCGTCTCCATCTCGGTCTCGCTGATCGCGGTGCTGATCCCGCTGCTGCTGATGGGCGGCATCATCGGCCGCCTGTTCCGGGAATTCGCCGTCGTCCTGTCGATGACCATCGCGGTCTCGGCCTTCGTGTCCCTGACGCTGACGCCCATGATGGCGGCGCGGCTCCTGAAGCCCCACGGCACCGGGCACCACGGCCGCCTCTACCGGGCGAGCGAGGCGGTGTTCGACGGGCTGTTGTCGTCCTACGCGAAGGGCCTCGACCTCGCCCTGCGCTTCCGGTTCGTCACGCTGCTGACCTTCTTCGCGACGCTGGCTCTGACGATCCACCTGTTCATCGTCATTCCGAAGGGCTTCTTCCCGCAGCAGGACACCGGCTTCATGATCGGCGTCACCGAGGCCGGGCAGGACATCTCGTTCTCGGCGATGAAGACGCTGCAGGAGAAGGTCGGCGCCATCGTCCAGGCCGATCCGGACGTGGCGACGGTGGGCATGTCGCTCGGCGGCAACGGCCAGGCGCTGAATTCGGGGCGGATGTACATCACGCTCAAGCCCCGCGAGGAGCGCGAGGCCAACGCGTTCCAGATCATCGGCCGCCTGCGGCCGAAGCTGGAGCGGGTCGAGGGGATCCGCACCTATATCCAGGCCACCCAGGACGTGCGCACCGGCGGCCGGACCTCCCGGACGCAGTTCGAGTACACCCTGCAGGACCCGGATCTCGCCGAGTTGAACACGTGGGCGCCGCGCATCCTGGACAGGATGAAGACGCTGCCGGAGCTGCGCGACGTCGCCACTGACCAGCAGAACCGCGGCACCACCCTGACCCTGGCAATCGACCGCGACGCCGCCTCCCGCTACGGCATCACGCCCCAGCTCATCGACGACACGCTGTACGACGCGTTCGGCCAACGGCAGATCGCGCAGTACTTCACGCAGCTCAACAGCTACCATGTGATCCTGGAGGTGCTGCCGGCCCTCCAGGGCAGCGTCGAGAGCCTCGACAAGATCTACATCAAGGCGCCGATCGGAGGGGGGCAGGTGCCGCTCGCGGCCTTCGCCCACTGGACGACCGAGCCCGTGGCGCCGCTCGCGGTCAACCACCAGGGCCAGTTCCCTGCGGTGACGATCAGCTTCAACCTCGCCCCCGACGTCGCGCTCGGGCAGGCGACCGAGGCGATCGGGCAGGCGATGCGCGAGCTTCAGGTGCCACCCACCGTGGTCACCGGTTTCCAGGGCACCGCGCAGGCGTTCCAGCAATCGCTGTCGACGGTGCCGCTGCTGATCCTGGCGGCCCTGTTCGTGGTCTACCTGATCCTCGGCATCCTGTACGAGAGCTTCATCCACCCGCTCACGATCCTCTCGACCCTGCCGTCCGCCGGCGTCGGCGCCCTGGCGGTGCTGATGTGGGCCGGGTACGACTTCAGCCTGATCGCGCTGATCGGCATCATCCTCCTCATCGGCATCGTGAAGAAGAACGGCATCATGCTGATCGACTTCGCCATCGTGGCCGAGCGCGAGGAGGGCCTGAGTGCCGAGGCGGCGATCCGGAAGGCGGCCCTGCTGCGTTTCCGCCCGATCCTGATGACCACCATGGCGGCGCTGCTGGGCGGCATCCCGCTGATGCTCGCCACCGGCACCGGCTCCGAGATCCGGCAGCCGCTGGGCTACGCCATGGTCGGCGGGCTGGCCGTGAGCCAGATCCTGACCCTGTTCACCACGCCGGTCATCTATGTCTACCTCGACCGGCTGGCGCACCGGTTCTCGTTCCGCGACAGGCCCGAGGCAGTCGACGCGATGCTCGCCGAGCCCGGCCGGGACGGCCACGAGGCGCAGACCCTGCGGGCCGCGGAGTGAGCTGAGCGATTTTGCGCAGGGCGCACATCGCCGGTCACGTCACCGCGTCGGTGTCACCCCGTCCCGCTTGGCGCACGCGGGCGCCGACCCAGATCCCCCGGCGGCGGCCCCGCGGGGCCTGATGGAACGCGAAGGCTGCGGATGAACCCGAACCGGCCGCTGAAAGGGCTGACAATCCTCGCCCTGGAACAGGCTGTCGCGGCACCGTACTGCACGTCGCGGCTGGCCGATGCCGGCGCCCGGGTGATCAAGATCGAGCGGCCCGAGGGGGATTTCGCCCGCGGCTACGATTCCGCCGTCAACGGGCTGGCGAGCTATTTCGTCTGGCTGAATCGCGGCAAGGAGAGCCTGGTCGCCGATATCAAGGATCCGGACGATGTCCGGCTGTTGCACGCCATCCTGGAAGACGCCGACGTGTTCGTGCAGAACCTCGCCCCAGGGGCCGCGGCCCGGGCGGGGTTCGGCGCGGCGGAGTTGCGGGCACGCTATCCGCGCCTGATCACGGTCGACATCAGCGGCTACGGCGCCGGCCACGCCTACAGCGACATGAAGGCCTACGATCTGCTGGTGCAGGCCGAGAGTGGCATGGCCGGCATCACCGGGCATCCGGCCGGTCCGGGCCGCGTCGGCGTCTCGGTCTGCGACATCGCCTGCGGGATGGACGCCCATGCCGCGGTGCTGGAGGCGCTGATCGCCCGCTCCATCTCCGACGCGGGCTGCGCCCTGGAGGTCAGCCTGTTCAGCGGCGCGGCCGACTGGATGAACGTGCCGCTGCTCTACTTCGAGGGCACCGGCCGGGAGCCGCAGCGCGTCGGCCTCGCCCATCCCACGATCTCGCCCTACGGCGCCTACCCGACGGCCGACGGCAGCCTGGTGCTCATCTCGATCCAGAACGAGCGGGAATGGGCGCGCTTCTGCGAAGGCGTATTGGGTGAGCCGGACCTCGCCCGAGCCGAGGGCTATGCCTCAAACAACGCCCGCGTGGCGAACCGCGCCGCCGTGGATCTGCGCATCGCCGCAATCCTGGTCCGGTTGAGCCGCGACGCGGCCGCCACCCGGCTCAAGGCTGCCGGCACCGCCTACGGCTTCGTCAACACCCTGGCCGACCTCGCCACCCACCCGGCCCTGGTCCGCGCCGAGGTCGAGACCCCGGCGGGCCCAGCCCACCTCGTCGCGCCCCCCGTGCTGATCGACGGCGAAGTCCGCGCGCTCGGGCGGGTGCCGGATATCGGCGAGCACAGCGAACGGATCCGGCGTGAGTTCGGGGTTGAGCGGTGAGTGGCGCGCAGTTGCGTTCGAGGACGATCCACGCTCGTCGGCCAAGGTGATGCGATGACGTCCGAACATCCGCCTCGTCATCCCGGAGCCGCGCAACGGAGCCCGGGATCCAGAAACACAGGTCGGGCGAGGTTCTGCGCCGGCGGAGAATCTAGATTCCGGGCTCGCCTGCGGCGCCCCGGAATGACGGAGAGCTTCATTCGGCTGCCCAAGTCGTACGGATTGCGCAGCTGATCGCGAAGTGGATGGAAGTACGAAAGCAGGTTTGTCGCTCAGTAAAAAAAACAGTCATCAGCCAAAGATAGACTACAGTTCGGGAGGAAACAATGAGGCTCGACGGCAAGATCGCGATCGTGACGGGGGCCGGGAGTGGGTTCGGCGCGGGCATCGCCGAGCGCTTCGCCGCCGAGGGCGCGCGCGTCGCCTGCGTGGATATCGACCGGGCGGCGGCGAAGCGGGTCGCGGCCGGGATCGGGGCGAACGCCATCGCGATCGCCGCCGATGTCGGGGCGGCGGCCGATGTCGAGGCCAGCGTCGCCGAGACCCGCGAACGGTTCGGCATCCCCCACATCCTGGTCAACAACGCCGGCACCACCCACCGCAACAAGCCGCTGCTGGAGGTCACCGAGGACGAGTTCGACCGCGTGTTCCGGGTGAACGTGAAGTCGATCTTCCACTACGTCCGGACAATCGCCCCGCTGATGCGCGACCGGGGCGGCGGCGTGATCCTCAACGTCAGCTCGACGGCGGCGCTCCGGCTGCGTCCCGGCCTGACCTGGTACAACGCCTCCAAGGGGGCGGCGAGCCTCGCCTCAAAATCGCTGGCGCTGGAATTGGCCCCCTGGAAGATCCGGGTGAACGCCCTGTGTCCGGTGATGGGCGCGACCGCGCTGCTCGAGCATTTCATGGGGGTGCCCGACACCCCGGAGAACCGCGAGAGGTTCATTGCGACGATCCCCCTCGGGCGGATGTCGCGGGCCGAAGACATCGCCGCCGCGGCCCTGTTCCTGGCCTCCGACGAGGCCGCGTTCATCACCGGGATCGACATGCCGGTCGATGGCGGCCGGACAGCCTGAGGCGCACGATGGAAGCCTATACCGAGATCCGCGAGGCGGTCGCCAAGCTCTGCGCCGGGTTTCCCGGGCCGTATTGGCGGGCGCTCGACCGGGAGATGGCCTACCCGACCGCGTTCGTGACCGCCCTCACCGAGAGCGGCTACCTGTCGGTGTTGATCCCGGAGGAATACGGCGGCTCCGGCCTGCCGCTCTCCGCCGCCGCCGCGATCCTGGAGGAGGTCCAGCGGGCCGGCTGCAACGGCGGCGCCTGCCATGCGCAGATGTACACGATGGGCACGCTGCTCCGGCACGGCTCGGAGGCGCAGAAGGCCGCCTACCTGCCGGCCATCGCGGAGGGCCGCCTGCGCCTTCAGGCCTTCGGGGTCACCGAGCCGACATCGGGCACCGATACCGGCAGCCTGAAGACGACCGCCCGGCGCGAGGGCGACCATTACATCGTCAACGGCCAGAAGATCTGGACCAGCCGGGCCGAGCACTCGGACCTGATGCTGCTCCTGGTGCGGACCACCCCGCGCACCGAGGGCATGAAGCGCACCGACGGCCTGTCGGTGCTGCTCGTCGACATGCGGGAGGCGGTCGGCCACGGCCTGACCATCCGGCCGATCCGCACCATGATGAACCACGCCACCACGGAGGTCTTCTTCGACAACCTCCGCGTCCCGGCCGTCAACCTGATCGGCGAAGAAGGAAAAGGCTTCCGGTACATCCTGTCCGGCATGAATGCCGAGCGCATCCTGATCGCCGCCGAATGCGTCGGCGACGCCAAGTGGTTCATCGACCGGGCCAAGACCTACGCGGTGGACCGCTCGGTGTTCGGCCGGCCGATCGGCGCCAACCAGGGCGTGCAGTTCCCGATCGCGAAAGCCTACGCCAACATGCGGGCGGCGGAGCTGATGGTCCGCGAGGCGCTGAGCCTCTACGAATCCGGGACCAGTCCGGGCGCGGAGGCCAACATGGCCAAGATGCTCGCCGCCGACGCCGCGTTCGAGGCCGCCAACGCCTGCATCCAGACCCATGGCGGGTTCGGATTCGCGGAGGAATACGATATCGAGCGCAAGTTCCGCGAGACGCGTCTCTACCAGGTCGCGCCGATCTCCACGAACCTGATCCTCGCCTACCTGTCCGAGCACGTGCTCGGCCTGCCGCGCGCGTACTGACATGACCGACGTCGAAGCCTGGATCGGCCGCACCCGCGAGACCTCGGATCTCGTCACGCCGCGGCTGCGCGCCGAATTCCGCGCGACCTTCACGCCGCATCTCGCCCCGGTCCCGGACGGGGCGGCGCCGCCGGCCCTGCACTGGTGCCTCGCCCCCGAGACACCGCCCGCCGACGCCCTCGGCCCGGACGGTCACGCCGCCAAGGGCGGGTTCCTGCCGCCGGTGCCTCTGCCGCGGCGGATGTGGGCCGGCGGGCAAGTCGAGACGCTGGCCGAGCTGCGCGAGGGCGATCTGGTCACCCGGACCGAGACTGTGCGCGACGTGGCGTTCAAGGAGGGGCGCAGCGGGCAGCTGTGCTTCGTGACGGTCGAGCACGCGCTCGCCACAGCAAGCGGCGTGGCGATCCGCGAGCGGCAGGACATCGTCTACCGGGAGGCGGCCGGCGCGCAGACCGGCACCGGGGCCACGGCCGAACGCGACGACGCGGCCGCCTACGAGCAGGTCTGGGCCGTGCCGGCGACGCCGACGCTGCTGTTCCGCTACTCGGCCATGACCTTCAACGGCCATCGCTTCCACTACGACCAGCCCTACGCCACGCGCGTCGAGGGCTATGCCGACCTGGTGGTCCACGGCCCGATCCAGGCGACGCTGCTGATGAACCTCGCCGCGATGCTGCTCGGCGGGGTGCCGCGCACCTTCACGCATCGCGGCGTCTCGCCGTTGACGGCCAACCAGATCGTTCGCGTGTGCGGACGGCGGAACGGAGAGACGTTCGAGGGCGTCACGTTGGACGAGGCGGACCGCGTCTGCATGCGTGCGCAGGCGGCCTGAGAGCCGGCTCGACCATTCCGGTTCCGGAGATCAAACTTCGCCGGCCTCGTGAGCGCAGCGAGGCGGCCCAGGGTCACGCGCGACGTGAAACGAGGGCGCGTCCCAAAAGCTTCGCCGTGCTCGCCATACCGGTGGGGGCACGACCAACTCGATAGAGACCCCACCCACGACCCCAC